>JAATVS010000238.1 GCA_014523695.1 Nitrososphaerales archaeon TH5895 | reverse complement strand
TCCTCCGTCAAAGATCGGTCCTAAACCACTCCAGATCCCTCATGTCCCTATCTATCTTGGTGGCTATAGTGAGAAAACATTTGCGAGGATAGCAAATCATGCTAACGGATGGATTTGTACTATAGGTGATTCGTTGACACAGACTAAGGCAAATATTGATATGATAAAAAAAGAATGTCTGAAGGTAAATAGGGATCCCGATGATATTGAAATCGCAGCGATTGTCTATCCCAATATTGAAGGTTTGAGTAGTGACGATTATATCAAACCAACAGAGTCGAAAATTAAATGGCAAAGGCAACAAAAAAAATCAAGACATCTATTAAATGGAAACGTGGAACAAGTAGGAGACGACTTACGACAAATCAGAGAAATTGGAGTAAACCTTGCAATACTCAATTACAATCGATCACCAATTAGCAATAATATTGACAGTATAATTGATGTAACAAGACAGATTGATAAACTTGTAAGGTAGGTTTCCTTTCTATCATCATTAAGGAGACTTGATCTACTATAGAGTTATAACATACTATCTATATGAACTAGCATAGAGATAGATTAAGAATTGTGAATAGCCATTTGCGTCAATAGGTCTTTTAGGAAGACTTTATCGGATTACGAAAAGGATCCAAAATCTTAGACACTTCCTCTTTCGAAGTCTCTTCAGTATATCCGTGTATTTCTATTCCGTGCTTCATAGCGTTGGCAAGCAGTTCTTCTTCTATTTCATCACACATTGTATGCGTGCATACGGGGTAGCCAGCTTCTTTACAATTCAGAATCCAGCATTCGCCGGAATTCTTTCAAGGATCATATTTGGGGTTGCCTTTCTATCTGTGGCAAGAACCTTGCAAAAAGTAGTATTACCAGAAAATATATGATAATAGCAGCATATGGATTTGTTCTTTTTTACATAGCTGGTTCTGCCATGGCTGCGCAGGCCGCATATCTCCCTTACGGTATTGTTTCTGTCTCTTCTGCAGGGCTATCTTGTTATTTGATATACATAGACATTTATTCTTCCGCAGTTACTGTTTCCCAAGATGCGGCACTACGTCTTTCCATTAGAAAGTCCTTAACCGAGTAATCAGACTTTTACATCGTATGGGTTCAGCTCATATGGAACAGGAATTACAATCAACTTTCCTGAAGATTGCAAAGGAACATTTGAAGGTGATGACAGAAAAGACTGGTGAAGTATCTATGACAGACTGTGATATCAAAGAGTACTTGGAAATAGTGATGTATGAGATCCGTAAGTCATGACATTTTGATATCTTGATATGATATGATGATGGTTAGTCTGTTAGGCAGAAATGATGAGGATGATGATCACGACCGTGTGTGATCAACCTATCTCCTCGTCAAAACTAGCAAACTATGAACGATTTCTTCCATCCATTTTATCCCTCCTCTTCTCCCTCTGCTGCTTCTCCAATAGTTCCATTAGTTGCTAATTTCAATATAGGTCCAAATGTTTCTCCATTATCATTACTAACTCTCATAACCGGTATTTCATCAGTCTGATTTGTTTCCCACCAAGTGGCTACCACATTCTCTCCATCTGAGTCTAGTTCTACTCTCTCTGAATCTGAATCAGTTGTATTGCTGAGATTAATTTTGTCAGCGAAACTTGCGCCTCCGTCAGTAGACACCCTAAACAATACATCATTATTGCCATTCGCTGTGTTATTACTCCACCATGCTACATAGACATTATCGTCTGTGATAAGAGGAGGTGCTTGTCGAAACGTGGTGGGAGCTCTTACTTCTTGTCCCACTAAAGAAGTTGTTGTTGCTGCCCCGATTGCTGCCAAAATTAACGTGGCAATAGTTATTTCAGAAAAATGGTTCTTCATTACGTCTTCATATAATATGAGATATATAAGACATTGACCAGTAGCGGACAATTTTCGGCCAAATGAGGCTCTGATTCTTGATGGGAAAAACAAAGGGATCTCTTCATGATCTTAAATATGGTTTAAGGTCTATGGATGGGCTTCTAACTGGAAAGGGATTTCATATACTCTACCATATCTGTTAACCATAACTGTTACCCGGTCGTTAGCTTTCTTTTTCTGTCTTATATACGATGATATTTGTGAAGGACTCTGTATTCTATTTCCGTCAACCTCTTCAATAATATCTCCTCTTCTGAGCCCCGCATTATCTGCGGGGCTATACGGTTCGACATTAACGATTAATGCACCTTCCACAATCGGTAGTCTGTAGAATCTGGCTATCTTGGGATCTATCTTTATTGTACTTATGCCTAACCATGGTCTTAATACATGTCCATCTTCTATCAATTCAGCTAATATTGATTTTACCGTATTGATAGGAACAGCAAATCCGATTCCTTGTCCATATGGTATTTTTGCCGTGTTTATTGCAACTACTTCTCCCCTTGTGTTAATTAGTGGGCCACCGGAATTACCAGGATTTATCGCAGCGTCAGTTTGGACCAACTCCAAGATCCCATTCTCGAATTGCACATTTCTATTTAGTGAACTGATAATTCCTGAAGTAACCGTTGGCGCTCCAGTAAGACCAAAAGGGTTGCCTAATGCCATAACTATTTGTCCAACCCTAAGCTCATCGGAGTTTCCAAGATCTGCAGGTTGAAAGCTCATCTCATCATTACTGTAGAGTTCAAGTGGCTCTGCCTTAACAACGGCCAAATCGGTTACCTCATCTTTACCTACCGTCTTGGCGTTGGCCTGTCTGGAATCACCAAGAGTTACCCTTAGCCTTTCGGTGTCATCTATTACATGATTATTTGTTAGTATATGTCCTTTATTGTCAAGTATGATGCCCGAGCCAACACCTTGTACCGGAAATACTCTAAAAAGCTGATCTTGCATCAACCTAACACTGGCTATGTTGACTACACTTTTGCTAACTTTTTCAACCGCATTAATGATAGAGTCTTCTGAAACTGGTATCATTATGTGGTGAAGATCACTTCCTTATATTCCATATTGGTCATACGATATATGGTTACTTTCATATTTATACATATCGCATATACAATACGACCTAGATTTCTGTAAGATTCATCCTTGGATACCATATACAGAGATTAAATATTTCATGATATACTAATAACAGAGTAGGGCAATACAAGAAGATATATGTCGAGAGTCCGAATTTCCAATTGGTTTAGAGCATATATTGATAACCATTAAGAACCTTTTCAAACAGTATGACAATGTAACTGTTCTTAATGATATTAATATCGAAGTATTTGATAATGAGGTATTTGGACTCCTAGGACCAAATGGTGCTGGTAAGACCACACTAATCCATATTCTTGCTACCTTGATCAAACCAACCGCTGGCACAGCAATAGTGAATGGATATGATATCATTAAAAATCCTTCCGAAGTCAGATCTAGTATAGGTATTGTATTCCAAGCTCCAAGTAGTGACGATATGCTTACTGGCTACGAAAACTTGAAGTTACATTCACTTCTATACGCAGTCCCGAAAGAACTTCGGGAAAAAAGGATATCGGAAGTACTAGAACTGGTAGGCCTCACCAACAGAAAAGATGACCAAGTCAAAAAATATTCTGGAGGAATGCGTAGACGTTT
>JAATVS010000237.1 GCA_014523695.1 Nitrososphaerales archaeon TH5895 | reverse complement strand
CTTGGAAAAGAAGGCCATCAGCACAAGAAAAAAAGTAGCAAGGGGAGAGCAAAGTTACCGCAATTAATTGACTATAACGATTTGCGAGGAGATCTGCAGGTCCACAGTAATTATAGTGATGGAAAATTTTCAATAGAAGAAATGGCACAAATTGCGAGAATTAAGTTTGGTTTGAAATATATAGCCATCTCTGATCATACTACTAGCCTCAAGTTAGCCAATGGGCTAGACGGTCAAGAATTAATTGATCAGTCGAATAAAATTGCTGAAATCAATGAGGTAAACAAAGGAATTGGTTTTCATATACTTTCTGGTGCGGAGGTAAATATACAAAAAGATGGATCGCTTGATATTCCCAATAATGTACTTGATAAACTGGAGGTAGTGGGTGCTGCTATTCATTCCAATTTTTCCTTGCCAATTGATGTCCAAACGAATCGATTGTTAGAAGCAGCAAAGAACCCAAGCGTCGACATTATTTATCATCCTACCGGCAGAATTATCAATCGTCGAGACGGATACCCTGTAAACATGATCAAGCTGATTGAAACTGCGAGGGATACAAAAACGGTACTTGAAATAGATGCACACTATAACAGGCTTGATCTCAAAGATGAATACATCCGTATGGCTATCGAAAACGATGTAAATCTCATAATTGATTCAGATGCGCATCATCCGCTACATTTTGCATTCTTGAGGTTTGGTATAGGCCAAGCAAGAAGAGGATGGGCAGAAAAATCTAGTATCCTAAATACTTTACCGTTTGAGCGGCTGCTTGATAGTTTAAAGTAAATATCCAATCTGTTGAAAAATTAACTCCCTTTAGTCTGATTAGTCCCATCTTCAAAATTTTTTCAGGTTCACCAAGATAATGGGAGGCAGAACAGGAACGCCAAGTCGAACTCTACATTCTGAGAAGATAATCTATTCGTACATCAGGTTTTCTTCATTTTGACATTCCACATTTTCATTCATGGTTTTCTGCTGAGCGCGAATAGATTTATCAATTTTTTCAAGATTCTTTTTGACATGATTTTCTTGTTGTCTCAACGGTTTCACATCAATTCTTAATTCGTCGTACCGCGTTACCTTTGCAACGGTTTCGAGTAGGATTGCTGCGCCCTCAGGATCAGGAATACCGCTAAGAGAGGGAACAAGGACGGCGATACATGGGATATTGTTGGAAATGCAGGAAGACAATAAGCCGCCAGATACTCCACCAATATATGTAGGTCCCAGATTTTCAGAATTATCTTTATACTCAGATGTGTTTTTGTTAACGTCAGCTTGACTCTCTTTCTCAGATTGCTTTACATTCATATCAATTCATCGAGATTATTGATTAGAGTATGATTTTCTTCACTGTTTGACAGTATAAACGGATGTCTTTTAGAATCGGGGATACCTTGCATTGGTATGCCCTCCAAAACAAGCACACTGGTAACGCTGCTCTCTAATGCCCACTTCATCACTGCATCAAGGACACGATGAATTCCTAGAACCAATATCGGGGTTTCACAAACAATGACACAAATGGTTCCCTCATTATTGGCATACAGCCTAAAGGGATGTCTTAGTTTCCGCCAATATAGATAACGCCTGGCACAACGAATTCAGATTCAACGCATGCTATTTGACGCAACTTTAATGTCTCTATGATGAAACTCGTACTGATAGAGCCGACGAGTCCAGGACAGGAAATCCCGCAATAAGTAGATGGCTATTGAGTTTTATTGGTCTTTCCTTTCCTGAAATGGTGGAATTTATTTCTGTTGTACGCCAGTCACTTCGTAGGGACCCCACGTGTGCTGTGTTGACTTTCGAATTGATAATAGGCCTGCCATATTTCTCTTGATGATTACTATTATGACTATCTACACTATTCCTATTTCTTACCAACAACGATCTATTACCCATCAATACTGATAATTGTTTTTGGATACTGACGCGATTTCACGAGGCACATACCGATTGAAAATTTGAAGTCATTAACTGAAAATATCCGCATCAGGCTACAACCAAAATGCTTCGTTAGCCAGGTTAGCCTCGGTTAACGGTTGTTGAATTCTGTTCACCTTGGACAGTCGCTGTAAATCTTACAGATTCATCGGCTTTCTCGTTGGAACCCGAAGTCAAAGGGGACTTGATATCATTTACTGTTATAGTTATTCCCCCGCTATAATTAGGATCTAGCATGACCCTCATAGGAGCTCTGCCTGCAGTCAACGTTTGATCAGTTTTGCTCCACAATTCTTTTCCCT
>JAATVS010000236.1 GCA_014523695.1 Nitrososphaerales archaeon TH5895 | reverse complement strand
CATATTTCATTGGCTGACCGAGATACGACCGATATGGTTATAGTTTACCCGTGTACTGCAAATACCGTCGGAAAATTAGCTAACGGAATAGATGACACCGTTGTAACTTCGGTCCTCACTGTTGCACTTGGATCCAATATCCCTATTGTTATCTGTCCTGCCATGCACGAAGCAATGTATTATAACAGGATCATACAAGAGAACATCGAGAAGCTCAAAACAAATGGAGTAAACTTTCTGGAGCCGCGAATTGAACAAGGAAAAGCCAAGCTGATTGCTGCCAACGAACTTCTTCAATATGTTCAAGACATTCAAATAGGCAAGAGTGACAAAAAGTTGGGTGGAATGAGCATTCTAATTACTGCGGGTAGTACTGTAGAATACATCGACCCAATTCGTGTTATCATGAATATGAGTTCTGGGAAGATGGGTATGTCACTTGCAAAAGAAGCACATGCCAGAGGGGCCAGTGTGACGTTCGTGTACGGACATGGATCAGTGGACCCTGGCACTAACCCGCATGTTCCGAACATCGAAATTCGTAGAGTAAATACGGCTCAAGAGATGTTTGAATTAGTCATGTCCGAACTGACTGAGAAGAGATTTGATGTAGTTATCCTCACGTCAGCCACTTCGGATTTTTCAATAGCAAAGAGGTGGAATAACAAAATTGACAGTTCTCTAGACAAGGTAGAAATTACTCTTGTCCCGATTAACAAGATTATTTCAAACGTAAAGAAAGTATGTAAACATGACGTTTTCTTGATTGGATTTAAAGCTGAGTATAACGTAGAACCGAAAGTCCTTATCGAAAAAGCATACTCTAAACTTCTTGAATCAGGAGCGGATCTGATTATAGCCAATGACGTAGGAAAAAAGAATACAGGATTTGGATCGGATAATAATGAGGTCTACATAATCGATCGACAAAGAAACACCATCCACTTGCCGATTCAGACGAAAGATAAGATATCGGCACAAATATTGGATTTCGTCGAGAGAAAATATCTTTCGTCAGAAACTACAAACTAACCTAAACAGATCAGTTCCTTAGGAAAGCTATTTAGATTAGAGATCGCGTTTCTGTTCTTGGGACTTTTATCTTTGCTGTTAGCTGTTTTGATTATGACACTGTCCTCAATTCGTACACCAAACTTCCCATTTGTATATATACCTGGTTCAATTGTGACCGCCATCCCTGGCTTTACCGTCTCTTCCCCATTTTTGCTGATACATGGTAATTCATGCACCTCCAATCCTATTCCATGGCCTGTGGAGTGTATGAATTTACTTCCATACCCTCTTTCGGCGATCACATTTCTGCAGGCCAAGTCAACTTGCCCAAAATTATCGGCTAACCGCAATGATTCCAAACCAATTTGTTGTGCATCCTTTACACATTCATAAACTTGCTTTATCTCATCAGCAGCATGACCAATAATAAATGTCCGTGTAGCGTCTGCCACGTATCCCTGATACTGAACTACTAGGTCTACAATTACCGTATCCCCTATTGAAAATGGCCTTGTAGTGATCTCAGAATGAGGAAAGGCAGCATTAGGGCCACCAGCGATAATAAAGGGATATCGAGTACTCTTGTATGAAACTAGCATTCCTCCAAGAAGATAAGTTTCGGAGACAAGCAAGGCCATTAATTCAATTTCTGTTTTATTCTCTCTGATCTGCTCAGCGCTTAAATTGAACAGACTATCAATGATTTTTGCAGCTTTAGAGATTTTTTCCTGTTCGTCAAAATCCTTTATGATCCGACTCATGGTAAAGGGTTTATTATTCACCTTTACATTGCTTTTCCCCAATTTCTCAATCATCACAGAAATAGTATGAAAATCGGTACTATCTGTGCATACGAATTTCCCCGCTAATTCGTCAATTACCCTTAACAGAATGCCTTTCCCTCTTTCTGCGGATATTAACTCGCATGAGAGTGCGGCTTCCTCAGCTCTAGCCATCTCCAATGCAGGAGTAATAATTTTGGTACTTTCGCCAGAACAAATGCTCACAGATTCTCCCCAAAAACCTGTCAAGTAGAATGTATCTTCAGGATTAAACGATACCACAGTACTACACCCAATCCTCTCTGCATAATGTAATACACGTTTCCTATGATCATTAACCAACATGGTTATCTTGTTACATACCCCAATAGGTAAATAGCTAATAAACGTAATTGTATAAATAACGGATGATGCCCCACCGTATTGAGACTTAAATGGAATATCTGGTAATGCTCCCCGGGCCCACAAACGTGCCAGCCAGAGTAATGAATGCTATGCTTTCTCCCATAATTAATCATAGAAGCGACGACTTTCGAGCCCTATATAGAAGCGTAGTAGATAAAACCCAACGCGTATTTCAGACCGCTAATGACATAGTAATTTTAACTGCTTCGGGCACTGGTGCAGTAGAAGCATCAGTCATCAATCTATTAAATAAGGGCGATAATATAATAATCCCAGTCAATGGGGAATTTGGCAGTAGATTGGCTGATCTCATTGATAGCTGGGGGGGTAATTCCATAAGGATAAATTCAAAATTTGGAGAGAACCCACCTATTGAACAGATAGAGGATGCATTTGAAGTAAGTAAGGATATAAAGGCGGTCTACGCGGTTTATAATGAGACATCAACTGGAACATCCTTAAGGTACCTAGAAAAGCTTGGAGAACTTTGTTCAAAGCATGGGTCTCTCTTTATTGTAGACGCGGTTTCCATTTTAGGGGGGGACGAGCTTCCAGTTGACAAGTGGGGAATAGATGTGTGTGTGACTGCCTCTCAGAAGGCTCTCGCCGCACCTCCAGGTGTTGCGCCTATATCCGTAAGCGCCAAGGCAAAGAAGCAGATGATTGAAAACCCTCCGCCAACCCAATACTTCAACATAAAAAGATATTTCAAATATTTCGCAGATAGTGGTGAAACTCCCTTTACTCCAGCATTGCCACTATTGTTCGCTTACCGAGAAGCATTGGAGATGGTATTGGAAGAAGGACTAGAAAAGAGGATTGAACGTCATAGGAGAT
>JAATVS010000007.1 GCA_014523695.1 Nitrososphaerales archaeon TH5895 | reverse complement strand
TGAAACTTTCTTTTGGTGCGTTGATGTATCTCAATCATTGTATAGTATACCATTTGTGACCACGGAGAAATAATGTATCGGCGAAATTGAATAAGTATTCTCATGATCTGAGATCTATTATGATAAAAATTAAAATTACGATGCGCACAACCTCAGTAAACGCCTCGGACAGATGAAATATTCTGTTTACTGTAAAGCGATGTCACATGCATTGCATTCCTTCTTCATCTTAATGGACATTTATTTTTTCGCTTCACGTTGGATTACGATTTGTATGTCATGATATATTTCATCACCCCTGATTTCAATACTCCTTTCACTACTCTAACAGGTTATCATTTCCCCGTTTAATTCAGACCGTCGAATCTGATAGCGGATCTAAGCGAGTAGCACTAAGAAACAATTCACTAAGAGGCTATCCGAGCTGTAACAAATGCTGTCAAAGTCGCCAAATTAATAATTTAGTTCGAATCGCAATGAATCGCAATTTTTGTTATCAATCACATAAGTACTATTAACGTAGGATAGATTGCCAAATTCAGTTGCGTGGATTTATCTACTAAAGTGGTGGCTGAGGTATATTCAATATATCCCACAATAATTATCGTATAAGCATCAATCCGTCATTCTATCGTATAGTACAAATAAAGAGTTCAGCTAATTTTCGGTTAATTATCTAGTCATCATCAGAATCAAATGGTGTTGGGATAACAAGTTGAAATGGAGTTCTCATCTTCAATGCTTCTTCTAGCCGCTCTTCAACTGTGCCTTGGACTTTGGATATAAATTCGTCGACGGCCCTCTTTGTTTGCATGGATATTTCCTTATCAACAGAGTCGAGCTGATCACTATCTAGACCCTCGCCTTCACTGGAAATGCCGTTTATAGGCTTTTGCTCTTCCTGTTGAATAAGAGAAGAATTTTGAATTGGATTTTCATCAGAAAGGGGAGGCGAAGGAGTTATCCCAAAGTAGCTAGTCTGCGGTGTTATACCACCAGCTGTAGGGTTTTGTTGAACAGCCACAGGTGGGGAATACGTAGACATTAGAGACGTTGAGTTCCCTTGAACAAGATTACCATTTGTGGTGGCATTGTCACTGCCTTGCACGGAATTAACAGTTTGTGGTGTAGTTGTACTTGAATTGAGGAGGTTAGATACTACACCAGTTACATTCAGACTATTGAACTTCGTAGCATTGATACTACCATTTATACACGTAATTTTTGCAGTCATCTTGTTATCTCCTTCTGAAATCAGCCCATAGGCTGGTAAAAAAGTAAATCGCCACGTCGAATAATCCGTGGTACTATTACTGGTATCACCTTGACCCGCAGGAGTGACTCTCTGATAGGGTTTGATACCGTTCAATAGAACATATACATCACATCCACTTGACGAATTGTCCGAAGATACGCCATTAATTGATAATGTGCCTACAGGAACTTCTTGACCTTTGTTAAGAGATGTGATCTTCACTTGCGGAACTATACTTTGTGGTTTGGTAGTATTTTCTAAACTACTCATATTATTTTGTAATACATTATTTATTGATGAATTAGAGAGAATTCCACTTTGATTAGTATTCTGTCCGCCATTAGCTACAGTCTGATTTGAAGTCATATTTTTTAACTCCATCTGAGGAGATAACGTTTTATTTTCAATTGTGTTAATACTGTTATTCGACGGCATAATCTGAGAATACACAATGCTTCCTGTGCTCGTATTGACCACTAAAACTATTAAGATGGCAATGGAGGCAATGAATAAAGGTGCCACAATTGTTGGTTTACCCTCTAGATAATGAATAATATTAATGCCATTTGAAAACTTTTTCATTTTTGTAATCCTCCATTTACCACATGTAAGATCTCACCTACAGCAATACTATTAAACGTAAACATGCATGAGTACGTACTCTCGATATACACATTATGTCACTTAAAACTATCGTACATGTCTACTATATAATTTAACCAGCATAATATCACAGACTCACCGTTCAACGTTTCCTTTCAAGGATAAAAAAAGGAGCTTCTATTTGTATTAAGGGATGATACTCCACTCTTACCTATAAGTCATCAAATCTGAAAAATGCCCTTCAAATGACAATGTAACTACGGAAGGTGAATTAAAAAAGAAAAGATCGCAGCCATAAAAAGGCGGATTGAGATCTATGGAGTTTAACCTTGTACACCTATGATGTTCATTGCGTTTCCATCACCTTGAATTTGGGCTGCCAAATTCTGGCAATAGACGTTTAATGGAAGTAATCCATTCCCACAATCATTTGCTTGAGATAGTGATTGCACGTACTTTTTCTTTTTTCCTGCATATGCGTCTTCTTGAACTGCTGCTGCTGAGGCGATAAGCATTACTGCCACCGCTGCTATGGCTATAATTCCAAAACTTTTGGAGCTTTTCATTTCAAAGAAAAAGCTTGTACTTGATATATTTGAATTAGGAATCTTCTAACGAGCACTTAAATATAACAAATGTTCTGCAATTTAATTTCGACTAACTGCAGGAATATTTCTATAAGACCAGCTTACAGGTTTTTCCATAACGATTATGATCTTCAGGAGTGATGTGTGGATTACTCCACCTGAGAATGAAAATACTATTTCCTTTGGCTTGCATTCGTTGTCTGAATCTAGGGGAGAAAGAGCCGAAGCTACTCAAGTTGTAAATAAGATGTCCACATCCCATAGTAGATGAAGCTGGTCCGAATTGCTAAACTAGTCAAGAGCAGAAGAGAAGCAGAGATTACAAATCCGCTAATTTGCGATGTGATTTTTAGAGCTTTATACGAACTCATTAAAAGATTTTAACGAGCCCCCTTCGTCGGCGGCCGGGCCTAAAACTTACATTTTGAAGGGATTAGAAGTTAACACTAAAAGTAGAAAGTATTGATCTTTTTGATAACAATAGCCTAGCCGTAGTTTAGGGAGAATTTTATGGTAGCAGGCAAACTTAAATATGGCCTAATCCACCACCGGCGAATATCATCTTCTTTCAGGAGATTTTGGATTACCAAAATCGTTCGAATAGGCCGAATAGAGAGTCAAGGTCTGTCCGTGCTTTATGGAATACTCCCCGATCGGGTTAATTATAGGGCTATATTCATCCTTCAAACTCAAGAGCGCCTTTGCCAAAGGTTCCGACAACAATATGTGTCCCTCGCCCCCGATGTCCATTATTCTTCTGGCCATTATTATACCCGGGCCCCAAAAATTCTGATTATTCTGTATATCATTTACTGAAAAGACTGGTCCAGCGCTGAGCCCTATCCTTACCTTGAGTTTGTCCCGGTCACCTTTTCCTCTATTGTATGATCTCAATTTCTGGTGAAGCTGGATGCCAAGTTTAAGAGGGTTTTCGGGGTTTAATACAAAACCTATGACCATTCCGTCACCAGTAGGAAGAATGATTTTCTTTTCTTCCCCATTGTAAGCATTGCATGACATTATCAAATTGTTGAGAACTTCGATTTTTTGTCTCTGGCTACTAACAGAGAAAGAAGGATCCGATAGTCCAACGATATCGATAAAGAAAAAGTTAGCATCCATTACCTCGGAAGAGAATCCCAATTCTGACAGATTGAGCCCATAAATGCCAACAAGTCTTTTGTAGACCTCCAAATGATTGACGTGAAAATACAAACCTGAATAGGAAATAGGGTTTTCATGAATTACTGACTTGCACACATAGCAAGTAAACTCTGATTCCTTTTTAAGGAACTTTATAGTTCCATGTTCCTCAAGTTCAAAATCTACCCATTTAGGAGTTAGCGTCATTCCCCTTATCATTACCATCTTCATATATCGTAATCGTAAGTCCATGTCATCCTTAAATGCCATTTCTAATAGGGCATCAATGGACTGGTTGAGTCGTTCAAGTTCATCCTTACTTAGTGATGGTGTCGTGAGTGCGCAGATTCCTGATAGCTGTTGCATCTTCGAAGTGAAATAGATATCGGTGATGAATGCCTCAACTGCTGCCTTTCCAAATAAGGCGATCAAATGATTCAATGAATCAACTATCAGAGTCAAACCTTTCTTCTCTGTGTCTTGCAGACCATGACCGTCCCCACTCTTCCGCCGTGGTCCCTCGTCCCCAAGTGCTGACTGCAGCGGTTTTGACATGGCGTGCTTTATTTCTGTCAAGACATTTGACAGCTCCGCCGAGCTATCTCCACGACCACTCTGTTTTCGCAGATATGGGTTAATAAAATGCAACCCGGGGGTTCGAGCAACACCTATGCCATCAAGCCATTCCAGGAGCTGTTCCTCCGTCGAGGTACAGTTAATATAGACACACTCTGAACCATCGTTTAATCTATCTACCAAAAACTGCCTACAGTATAGACTTTTTCCGACATTTGTATTGCCTGTTAATAAGATTAGTGATCTTGGAATCTCTTCTCTTTCAGTGAGTTCAATAAGAGCAGGAATATGCATATCACTTTACCAAATGAACGATAGATAACTGAGCTATGTCGGTGTATTTGAAACTTTTCCCGTCTTCCAAAGATAAGTTAGGCAGTCTGAACTCCATCAATAAGCTCATTCACATAATAAGCAAATGGATGGTCAGGGTAATTCAAAACGGTAAGAAATTCTCTCTCCGAAAACTGGATGTCGCAAAAACAAGGGATAGAGCTAATTGCTTTGATACCCAACTCAACTGATAACTTTGGCTGAGCCATGTTGAACTTGTGTTGCACTAAATCCCCTCCTCCTAGCGCAGATGAGGTGCCAACTAAAGTCTGGGGTGAGCTGTCACCTTTAAGAAAATCCTTCGGGGGCTTGCAAAATCCAGCTACTCTGTTGTAAAGGAGAAATGTCCTGCTCCCATGTTTTGCAAACGTAGAGTAAATGTCATCTACTAGTCTTTTAGTTCCTTTGCTATCTATATCACCTGATTTCAGAGTAAGAAGAAGAACGTCCGAGATTGCTAAGGCGTTTATAGACCATGTGCGTATGCCTGGACTAGTATCTATAATAAGGTAGTCTAACCTAAGCTCTGTTAGTAACCTTTCTTTCAGTAAGATTAGCTTCTTCAATACTTCTCTAGCCGTACTAGTTCCGGTAGTCTCAAGCTGGAGAATCTCTTCACTACGTGGGTTGCTGAACCCCAGCCATAGTTTTCCACCACCATTATTCGTTAAGTTTGGATTTAATTTATCTTCATGGACAAACTGGTTTCCATCTATCATTACATCGTTCAAATCTGCAGAAGAATTTAGGTAATTGTTAAGCCACTTTTTCGGCTCTATTTCGAAATATGTCTGGATACTAGGTGCATAAATATCTAGATCAACCAATCCTACTCTATTACCTTTCTGTGCCAATAATGCAGCAAAATTACATGCGATTGTGGTCTTGCCGGTGCCTCCCTTGTAAGAATGAAAAGCTATGCAGAGGGGGTTCAAAGGGATCTTAATGTGTGGTAAGAATGAATACGAAATTAAAGTTTTGGGAGCTATTGCATTCGATTTGCTACCTTGCTACGTGTACAAGGCGCGACTACTTAGGTGATTTGTGCTTGTCTACCTCTTGCAGTGCTTCCAAGAGATACTGCTTGATGTCCTGCTCCCCAAACGAGGACTGAATTCCTGATTTCTTTTCCAGTTCCATTCTTTGCACTTTTACCACATTTTCCAGATCTGAAGCTTTAGATTGTATTTGTCTTTCCATTTGCGCGGTACCAATAGTATCAAGAAAACCCGAATCTTTTCTCGTTAGGTTTTTGATATACTGTCGAAGTCTTATATCTTGCGAGATGGATATTGCTGTAGAGTAAAGTCCCATAATAATCATTGCCGAGGAAAGCGTCAACATCGAAAAACTAGCAAAGCCAAAAGGAGGATATGATGCAGCAGCCACTCCTCCAGCCTCTGCAACGCTTTGCAAAGCCAAACCAAATGCGCAGAGTTTCAAATAGTTTGCAGCCGACTTGTTTGGACTCAGACTTTTTGAAACTAGCCAAAACGCGAAGCCAAGGACTGCTCCTGCAACAACGCCGGTGAGTGAAAGATAGATATAATAATTGAAAAGTTCGGCGTCTGATACTGGGTTATAGATTCCTAAGGCTTCCACTAAAGTGCTTAGATAGTATACCAATGGAAGAAGCAAAAATAACCAAAACTTGACACGGCCTATCTTGGCGGCATAATGGTGAAGCAGGGTCGCTGAACCGGCAACAAGCATTAGAAATATTCCCGTCACAGCATAGTCATACACGTCTCTAAGATTATCCTCAATACTTCCTGGCTCGAAAGTGTCGCTGGCATATATTACATCAGATTCTGGTGTAATAATTTGGCCCTTATCTGTGAGATTGTATGTTTCATAGATCCCTAAGTAAACATATACGTAAACGTTGACTGCAAAAGCAACCCCGAAAATTATCACGACATATGAATTTCTATTGACTCTGAACCAAGCAAACATGGTCAGTGATGAAATAAACATCACTGTGGAGGCCGAAACATAATTTATCACAGTTGCTAATTCTAGCAAGAGCGTATGATATTCGGATAGCAGAAGAATCTGAGTAAGAACTGCGCCAAATATTCCTATCAAAGCTATCTGCGTACCCAGGGCAATAAGGTATATGACCTGGAGTTCTCTGGATCTCGATCTGATCTCAGAAGTTGTTTTCTTGACTGTTCTGAGGAGCACAAACGAAGTAACAAAGAGCACTCCGAAAAAGCAAGAGAATATGGTGATCCCTGCAAATGATGTGGCTTGTTCTATCAGAAAATCTGCTACTTGACTGAGAGAGGCGTCAACAGCAAAGATAACAAAGGCAATGGCAAGAATAACTGGAAAGGCAGACCTACTCAGGAAATGAGTAATTTACCTTACACCAACTCGATGATTAGATTGTACTTTTATTTCAAAAAAGTTACCGTTTTTTGCCTCCGCCAGATATTTGCCCTACTTGATCATCCAACTCCTCGAGACTGGTTGAGGTGAGGTTATAGGTCCCGGTTGAATTCGAATCCATGCTCTCGTTCGTGGAAGTCGTGTTCTGAGCATTAACCGACACATTAACCGCGACTGTCGAACAGATCATCAGTGCACTAAAAACGGCTATTCCTAGCGTTGCGATGTATTTATCCATATAGTCAAGTAGTCCCTGAACATAAAAAGCCTTTTGGTGTAGAGGCAACTATAACTGACACTGAATTTTGAAAGGCGCGTGTAAATCTCTGCAGGGTTCGAGTTTTGTGGCACCGCAAAACATTGATGGTAGTTTGCAGGTTAGCTAAACCTTTCTCTTCTCTTTGATCAATATATCAATCTGATTGTGAAGCACTCTCCGATGTTCCATCAAGAGCTCATACACTATCCAATTCTCTTCTGCCGCTGATATGACCTCATCGAATTGCCGCAATGCATTTCGCATGATAGCAATTGACTTATGCGTGATATCGTCGACTTGACCCAGTTGCAGCGGAGTCATATCAAAATTTCGTTGTCCGGAGGGACCCGATTCTAACTCTCGTCTCAACAGGCGCAGTCTTCTAGTAGAAAGACGGTTTACTTCTACCATGTGTGCTAAAGCACTCTGCTGCTTTTGGTCCTGAATGGGAAGTAATTCATCAGCCGCTGATGGACTCATTTTACCGG
>JAATVS010000235.1 GCA_014523695.1 Nitrososphaerales archaeon TH5895 | reverse complement strand
AGAAGGTGCTGCTTCAATAGAAGTTCCACAACTATCACAATTAGCCATTCAAAAATGTCTAATTCATAATATGTATTTAAAGTTGGGGGCTAAAATTGGTTTTGATATATGAGTGTTGCAGCTCTATAAATAATAACATATTTTCATTTTTTAGATTCCATTCCATAATCCCTAATCTATTTTCATCTTATTTAATTAAATCAAATCCAAAATAGTAGTGCTGCTTTCAAGTGTCCAATCCCTGACAAGGCAGCAAATGGCAAAATGAAGCACAACAAGAAGATCCCTCAGCATTGACAACCTGGGCCCCTGGTCTTTGGAATTTCTTCCAGGGGCCACAATTAATTGGTTTAATAATAAAATCTTCTTACATTATGAATTGGTCCAATCTCCTCTGCAAAGAGTATTTTATTGCAATAGGTCGATGAATAAAAAACCAATAATAAATAACAAAACTCAGGTGCTAGGTTGGAGGTTTCTATCCTAAAAGGATTGAAGTCGGTAGATATACCTGATAACAGGACTTCAACTATCGTGAAAATCGATGACCTTCATACTTATTGGTCATGAAGAATATCCTTATGCGGAGTTTGTGACCTTTCATCCTAATTAAATCGTATATTTCGTCCAAGAGATTCGATATCATTGCAGAAAATGGATCTCTCTGAACAGTGCAAACCAATAATAAAATAAAAGGTCTACATTAACGCCTAGAGTTTTATGCAGTGTATGCGCTTCTCCACGGAAATGATTGATTATCTGCATAAAAAAGAAGTGATTAAACTTCTTCTACTACAGTGGACTATACACATAATTGATGCTGCAAAATGAGAACGTATCCTCTTGTATGGTGCCGCTAAACGTGGCAGGACCAGTTTGCGTAAGCACCCCAGGGGGGGATACACGATAGATCCAGTGGTTGTTGTAAGGTTAGTCCAGAAGGGGTAGGTGGAAGTGTTACGGTTAAAACAAAAGTGCCAAAGTTAAGAATATTAAAGGTGACTCTAGTTAAACCACCACTAAAAGATTCTGGAGTAGCATTAAAGAGACAATGGATGGGACGATCTTCGACTGAACATTGACTACCATCAATCGTTATATCATATTGAAAGTCATTGTCCTGCGGACAAACAAAACCTGATGGACAACTCACAAATGTAGTTATTTGGACTAGTGAAGTGTGTGGACCCGGGCCGGATGTTGGTGGTGGGGTAGTAGATGCTTCCTCATTGGTTTCAGAGATTTGTAGATTTGTGGGTGAACTAGCGCTCCCATCACCTTGTGTCTGTGGACTGTTTATTGCACAGTTGGTACCAGTGTTACATTCATTAGAATTTCCTTGTAACTGGGTATTAGTAGCATACTTGGCATTGGCGTAGTTCGTACCGCCGCCTGATAATAATGGTATACCTGATAACACGACTAGGACTACCGTAAATATTGAAACGTATCTGACCTTCATTCAATTATTAACAAATGTATGAGTTTTTATGGACTTAGAGAATTTTGCATGAATTGATTTCTTTCTTAGTATTCCGACTAAGATACTGAAACGATTAAGAGAAATCTTTAGTATTATGTACTGCATAATCAATGTAGCGTACCCAGCTCTTGACTAATGAAATTTCAATTCTGTTTTGATTACTAGTAAACACGGATATCCTGTTTTTCACTAATAGGTTTCCTTTTGATATCTAAGCCTGATTGTATATGTACCATTGCTTCTAATATGCTCACAACCAATCAAAGTACCTCTATACAAACATTAGATTATTAATGGACAGGACTTTCGTCTACCTCTGGAGAGTTATAGCTCTAATCCCCCAGATATTCACATGAACAAACCTACCCATTGTGTGCAATGCTACCTCTGAATTATTTTTCGAGGAACGGACGTTATCCCAACGAACGATGTATTAATACCGCAGCCAAAATGGGTAGTCAATTATCATCCCAAGGGAGTCATCATCTCCGACATTGCATTTACCCGACATACACTCTCACTTGCAACTTAATACTACGAGGACTAAAATAAGGCGGGATACAAATTTTTAGTATGATAAAAAAATCGTCCCTAGTTCTTTTCTTTATAGGGATTATT
>JAATVS010000234.1 GCA_014523695.1 Nitrososphaerales archaeon TH5895 | reverse complement strand
GACAAGACAAGAGCAAAAGAAGATCTAAGAATGCCCACTGATTTTGAATGTTTTGTGTGCGGTACTAAATTTATGACAAATGAAGAAAGGAAACATCATCTAGAAAATGGCACACATGGTCATCTATATGATACCACATCACCCCAGGAACAAGAGGAAGTTAGATCTTCAAAAGATCAGTAATTCATGGACTTTGTACACGATGATTCTTTTGGATTTTCTTGATTGATACTAAAGGGTTCAAGGATGATAAGTCAATATTGAAAGCTAAATATAGAAATCGAACAGAAATAATCGCATCAGTTTTAGAGGCTGCTAATGGTACTGGAGCTAGTAAGACAAGAATTATGTTTAATGCTTATCTATCATATGAGCAGTTGAATGAATATCTTAATCAATTACTGGACAAAGAACTTCTCGCATATGATCTTCATACACGAACTTACCATATAGCTCCTAAAGGAAGCAAATTCTTGGAATTATACTCTGAACTAGAAAAGGTACGGTAGCGAAACTGTAATACTAGTATCACTTACGCAAATACTTTCTTATGTGCATTTATCTCGCTTTCAAGCAATTCTCTTTGATACTGTATACTTTTTTTGGAAATAGTGATTACTTCGAAGATCATCATCATTATATAGAGTTATACCATTGATCTCTGAAGTATATTTCCTTGTTGTAAAATTTCAGATGGATGATCGACATCAACTAAATTGCAATGAATAAATTGATATCTTAATTTGGAAGGTTTGTAGAATATCCTCTCTATGTATCTTTCTCTAATGAAATTTGGCTTTTCAAAATGCTTTTCAAATATTTTAATGCCATAAACATCTGGAGTATTTTGCCTTCTACCTTCAACTAAAGCGCTAGTTTTGTATTTTTTGATCTTAGCGAGATTATTAGAAAACTCATTCAAGTCTAGAACTGTGCGACTGAATAGCTAACTTGAGTTCAGGTTCTTATTTGATTTTCAGGGTAAGATTACAGTACAAAATTACGTGTTCTCTGTGCCGCTGATACTCACAACTCATGGCAAAGGTAAATAGGAATATGATCCTAAAAACATGGACACTTTGACTAATTGAGCTGGTGGCTAAGAAATTCCATTTATATGTTAACAGTTACTTCGTACATCATATAAAATGTGGTCTTATGTTGAACTCCTCCACATTTCGTCAAATCCCTACTTCTAATCCGGAAGAAGGAATTTGGAATTACATGGGACTATTGACGAGCTCTGATTACGTTTTGAGGTTGCTAAATACCTTAAGAAATAGAACCCTTACTTTTTCTTTGTTTGTTACTAGTTAGAGAGTCTCCCCTCAAACAGGCGAAAACCCTCATTATGGTAAAATTCGAATTATCCAATACGCCTTGTATCGCAAATTGAATTTTCTCATTAACACGCCCTCCAAAGGGCTATCTACCATAAACCAGATACATAAATCGGTTCTTAAAAGCATGTGAAAAGTTTTGAGTATAAAACCGATAGATCACTTGAATAGGCTATTCGTTTAGACCGTTTTTATAATTTGTTGTGCAACCAGTAGCGGCTGCAATACACAAAGTATTGTAAGAAACTCTCGTCATTAGGTAGGCGACCTACATCATCTATCCGATTACTATGCTTCATGGTCGTCCTACCTTCATAACTTAGTCTTTCATGTTTCATTCGGTGGTCGCATAATAAACAGTACCCAGGCTTATTTTGAATAGGTTCTTTATTCTTCTTCATAACTCTAATACCTTAGGTTGCCTAGATTGCATAAAATCATAACTATTTGATTCTTCACGCCGAAGTATCATTCTGTCAATCATTGGTTTATCCACTTCGTCAATTGCTTCGATAACACTTCTCTTTCGTGATAATAACTTATTCATACTCTTTATACAGAAACTACACAAGTTTATAGTAGTCTTAAGGTTCTCTATCTCTAATTGTAACATTGGTAAGCTTTGTCCGTCACAATAACGGCGCCTTTCATTATCATGTCCTTCAAACGAGTCCAAAGTGTTGAGATCTGATACAGGTGGCATTGATCTCCTACCTTTCAACGCTTCTCTTAAATGTGAAGTAAGTTCTTTATCCCTGGGTTTTTCTACATAGTGAACGTTTTCCTTTTGTTCTATTATCTGCACACCTTCATTTGACGTTACAATTACAAATTAGTCCTTTACCGACGACGAATCTATATTCTATATATAAATGACTTACGTCCTTTAGACATGACCACGTAATACATATTCCAGTTTCCTATCACATACATTTGACTATATGTAATGTGGTCGACTATATGTAAAGTGGGTGCGGTAGAAATCTGCCAAATATTCGGCTCAGTCATAAATCACTATTTTATTTTTTTTCACTTACGAATTCTAAGACCGAATAAGTATACCATTGATAACTACAAAAAACTTTTATAGACTATACAAGTGATCGGTGAGAAATGACAGCAGACGACACAATAAAATTACATAACGCGCCAGCAGTAACAGCACCTAAAAAAGAATGGGAATCATACATACATATCCTTGGTCCTAAGGAATCAGAAGCACTTTACATCAAACTTAGGAATATTACTTACGTATCAGATGAATTAAGGACAATGATACAAGATATGGTTGATGAAGTAGATATAGCATATCATAAGGCAGCAATTTGTATTAATATATTCCATGATGTGATAAAGAAAGGAGGTTATCCAGAAGATAAAGTATTAGAAATAGTAAAGAAACATCTGGAAGGAG
>JAATVS010000006.1 GCA_014523695.1 Nitrososphaerales archaeon TH5895 | reverse complement strand
GGGTTCGATAGATTGAATTATACCTAATATTGACACTCGATAAAATGTGCCTACAGCTAATGAAATCAAGAAACGGTTAGAAAATAACTGGATTCAGTTTCTCAGTACAAATTCTGCAAAATTAGCTTCAGAGACACTTTCTGGCGCCACCCCACCTTCTGTTTTCATAGGACGCTATGGATATCCCAAAGTAAAGGTGGGACCTATGGTGCCACCATTCCATGGCGACACCACTATACTCGATAAACCAGAGATGTGGCTCGGTAAGAGTCTCGAAGATATTGTTCGCTACCGTTTGTCCCTAGTTAGGGGAGTATCAGACATCAATGTCCATGCTACGTCTGGGAGATATATCGAAACTTTACAGGAATTAGCTATGGCTTCAAAATCAGCTGAAAGTGAGGCATTGTTCGAAAAAAAACCTGTTGCAGATATAGAACAGGAAAAGGATCTAGGTGAATCAGCTCCTTTTGGTCCAGTTGCACCTTTAAAGAGTTTCAAGACAGCTTCACTCTCAATAGACAAGAGGCTAGAAAACGCCTATTACGATAAGGATCTGCGTGCAGACGAGGCTATAGTTGATCTCTTCCAACAGGAGGTAGAGGTTAGCAGAATTCATCGGGTTCTAAGTGTAGGAATGTTAGGCTTGCAAAAAAACAGAAGGCTGGTCCCTACACGATGGAGCATCTCAGCAACAGATAATATAATTTCTGTCAGTTTGATAAAAAGCTTAGTATCGTACGCTCAAATAGATCTTTTTGAAGTTTATAAACACTCACATCTAGGCAACTACTATTCTGTTATACTAATTCCTGATGATGTCTGGAGCTTTGAAATGAAGGAAGTATGGTTTGACAAGAATGGAAATTTAGGGATGGGTGTAGATTTTGAAGATGCGAGAGGGTTAGATCATTATCCTTCCATAGCAGGTGCATACTTTGCAGCCAGATTAGGTGTTGCAGAACATCTCGCACAAAGGAGAAGAAAAGCAGCGGCCTTAGTTTTAAGGGAGATTCATTCAGATTATGTCATGCCGGTAGGCGTGTGGCAAATTAGGGAAGGAATCAGGGTAGCGTTGAAGAATGAAAAAAGACAATTTGAAAGCTTTGAAAATGCGTTGTCCTTTGCGTGTATAAGTTTATCCGCATCTAGAAAAGAGTGGATTAGAGGTAGTAAAATCATTGAACAAAAGAAGGAACAGATGAGAATAACGGATTTCCTTACCAACGACAAGAAAGTATAAGATATAATTTTTATTTATTCTCTGAGTTATGCGTTACCTCTTCTCGTTAATTTTGTACTTCAAATTTACAATTTACCTTATCTTGTAACTCTAGAGGGCATAATATTCAGACTCAAATTTGAAATTACTATGCATCGTACACACACAACGAGTGAATGTATACACCTCGGCCAACATATTCTTCTCTATAATTGATCCATTTGTTACAACTCTTCTTCTTCCTTTCACTTAAGTATCACTAGATTTTCAATCCACACTTAATTGTCCTCGAAAGATATGAAAAAATGGATGTCTTCAGTGGCGATGTCGGAGGAGGAGGAAAATAGACTCGTTTCTTTCTGTTCCAAGAATCGCAAGAATGGCAGCCATTGACAATGGAAAACCGCACGTGGTTCCTCTACGGTATTATTACTTGACAGTCACTAAAGATATGAAAAAGGCCAAGAACTTGAAAAAAATCCAAATTTATCCATTGCGATAGATGTCATTGAAGGGGAACCTGGAAATATTTCATTTCTAAAGGGTAAAGCTGCGATAATCGAAGGCGAGGCCGCCTGAAAGATGACATCAATGACGCTGTTGAAACAAAGATGTCCTAAAGTTTCTGTAAAAAGAGAGCTATTCCTATGATTATCTATTATTTGTGTCGCAAATAAAAAAATATTGAATGTTGTAAGCTAGTTCTACTTTGCTATCACTGTTTCGTTCTCAGGACCCATAGGTGTAAGAGTATTATTCATAGCTTCAGGTGACGATTCAGCACCGGTTGCATTCTGCGGTACTCCTAGGCCTTCACTCGAGCCTTTTTCAGTAGTGTTCTGCGCCATTGCATCAGGAGTTATAGCCGATACACCCATCACAATAACTGCCGCAGCTAGCAGGGATACGCCTATTCCTAAGAATTTCAAATTTCTAGTCATCAGATACAAAGATATCAACATTTTATATAATACTTTATGATATGACATTTCACGTTATAGGCTAAACAAGGGATCTTTTGTGCATATAGTGACAATTTTAACATAGTGCTAATATCTAATTGGCAATTAGATTAATAGATTGTAGGCATAAATTCAACCCCCTTAAAATTTCGAGTTTAATTCTGTCTATACCATTAGATTTTGTGAGTATATCAATATTTCATTTTTATTTATGGATTTTAGCTCGGCAACAATGATGAGAAGACAGTTAACCGTTTGTAAGCATATACTACAATATTCGCAACCATCGATTCAGGTCGACGTCAGAATCATGGCTATTCTTTCTCAACCCACTTATCGCCTTTCTTCTTGTAATCTCTTTTTACTGCTGCCCAGGCAACTTTGTGTGCCACTTCTTCAGCACTTTCACTCTTACCCCCGCGTCTTTTATCGGGATTTTGGTATTGTTCGATGGCATTATCATGTGTTTTCTTGTATATGTGTTGGGCATGTTCTGGCAATGAATCAATTTGTTTTTTTGTCCTTGTAGACAACCTTTTGTCTGATCCCTTTGAACCTCTCTTTACATCAGCCCTTTCTGCCTGTGATCTAGGCATTAATCATCTAAATTGTAGATAACATGATATAAAACAGAATCTATGTCGCATCATACGACGAATTTACGGGCCATATCAGAAGGATGCCGAACACACAGGTAAAAATATTACTTCATAGTAAAGGAAAATGCCAATAGAAGGTGAGTGTATTTTGGGGCAAACGTGGTAATACGTCCTTCTCACATGTAATAGATTGACTCAGTAAAATAAGGAGCTGAAGATTTGGCGCTTTTCAAGATATGCATAGTGTATGCATGATTGCAATTTACTGTCCCACAATCACCGAATTTCAAATGATCTTTTTGAGAACACTTATCTGCCATTTCCATAAAGGTTGATCAATGTCCTAGAGAAGAAATTGTAGGTTCAGCAGAAGAGACTGGCAATAGCTCAGAAATAGTGGTATTACAAGGGAAGTACAAAGCCTATTTTTTGTAAGGTAGTAATGTCAGCAGTCAGTAAACCCCTAAGTTGACTGGAAGCCATGAACATGCATTTATGATAAAGGTATTCCAGTTTATTTTCCAAGTTATTTCCAATTTACTTACATAATGGAGTCCGATATTCCAAAATAAATCTTCCTTATGATGTTATTAAACAAAAGGTTCATTGGGAATATCATAGATGTACAACTATTATATAATTTATCAACAGATCAATTTTAGAATGACTCAAGTGATATCAAATGTTGAATATAGCATACTAAGGGCGTTAGGCACGGATGCAGATTTTTTGTACGATACTGTGGATAGTTACATTAAAGATGCGCAAGGAAGTAACAGATCAGATTTAGTAGAATTATGGCAAACAATTAAACAAGACAGACAGAAACATGCTAACATGTTAAGAGAAGCACTAGAGAAAGAGATCCATAGATAATAGAATGTCTGCATATTTCCTTTTTTCTAAATTTTCTATCAATAATGGATGATGGTTTTGCCTGTAGTCGAAGTATTTCTCTATCATTCAAGGCAAGAAAAGCTTGGTTAACAATAGCAGTAAAAACGATACTAATAATGTAGATCTCCGTTATCTTTGTCGAATCAGTGATATTACCCCAAGTAAATCGAGAAGTTTTTTAATTAGGAATCGAAGTGGAAGAGAATTGGAAATTGCTGTATTTAGTGTAGATGGAAAATATCATGCTATATCGAACCGGTGTAAGCATGAAGGGGGCCCCCTGAGCGAGGGTGTGTTGAGAGAGGGGGTAGTGACTTGTCCGTGGCATGGATGGAAGTATTCTATCGTTGATGGTAAGTCACCACACAAAGGAGGAGACAGTGTTGACTCATACGAAACTAGTGTGAACAATGGAAGGTTGTATGTAAATACGATTCCCAGTAGGGTAGGTAAGCGGGTGAGTGTGCCGCATACGTCATATGTGAACCTTAAAAATTCGGTCAACAAATATCTGAAGCAAATGGATAAGGATATCCGACCTACTAACAAAATTCCTAGGAAGAAAAACGTACTGGGTATATCCACTACGAACCTGAATGAAAGAATTGCACCTCGTAAAAGTACATCTGAGGAAGCTCTAGCGTATGCGCTGGATTATGCAAAAAACGAACTTGATTCAAATATACTAATGATTAAGCTACGAGATTTATCCTTCAAACATTGTGAGGGGTACTACTCCAAAAATGCTAAGGC
>JAATVS010000233.1 GCA_014523695.1 Nitrososphaerales archaeon TH5895 | reverse complement strand
TATCGGGTGAGGAGATAAATTGAAAATAGTTCGAATGTGGCTGACGATAACATTTGTTTCATATGTACTACTGACACAGTTTCACTATACTGGTACTGCATTTGCACAAGAAACGAACGCATCAATGATTTCCTCGAATGGTACTGATTCAACAAATGCAAATGGGATTTCGACTAATTCAACAGGCAGTAACGTCATTCAAGAAAACATTAGACAGTCTTTGGAAAATCAAACGGTCAATTATTATGGCAATACTTCGGGATACCTTGTTTTTCCTAAGTCCGCTAACACTTCAATGATAGAATCAGATAATACTGAATCACCAGCTACAATAACATCGTCATCATCTTCCTCGTTAGTCGGTAACAAATTGCCAGCGGTAGTTATGATTCATGAGAATCGAGGTTTAAATGAACATATAAAGATGATGGCTGATACTCTAGCAAAGGAAGGATACGTTGTTCTTGCTGTGGACTTGTTCAATGGCCAAGTCGCTTCAAATCAGCAAGATGCTGGGCCATTGTCAGATGCAGTGAGGGAGAATCCGACGGAGGCCATCGCAAATCTCCGTGCTGCTGTCAGATATCTTGCTTCCTTAGAGAATGTTAATCCATCTCAGATATCCTCACTAGGGTGGTGTTTCGGTGGTCAGCAGTCTCTGCAACTAGCGTTAAACACAGAACCGAAATATCCATTGTCTTCCACTGTAATTTATTACGGAAGATTAGTTTCTGATCCGGATGAACTCTCTAAGATCAAGTGGCCAGTATTGGGAATCTTTGGCGACCAAGATGACTCAATCCCTGTTGAGAATGTGACAAATTTTAAAGCGGCACTAGATTCCATTGGAATTCCTAATGAGATATATGTTTACAAAGGAGTAGGACACGCTTTTGCCAACCCATCAAGGGACAGTTATGCTCCTGACCAAACTGCAGATGCGTGGAACAAAACACTGTTGTTTCTAAAAAACAGTACTCAACAAGTGCAATAAATTATCGATTCTAATATTTTCAATCTTAAATACAAAAGATAGGATCGTCCAGTGAATTGAGGTACCGTGCTAGCAATCTAAAAATAATTATGATGATGAGATACGTCTGATGTGGTGTGGTTTACAAATTACGCTAGATTTCTGGTGGTACTTAACCCAGATGATCTCTATGGATAAACAAAAATTGTAGTTGAACAATGTTCTTTCCTCTGTTTGAAACTTTTTTATTCACTTCAATTCATGATCTGGTCCCCGATTGACAAGTACATTATGAATACAAGAAATTCCAAGTTCTAGCAATTGTGAAGACGCATAACAGCATTGCCTCTTCGATATTTCCAGAACTGCCATCATGTATAAGATAATATCCTACCCGGCAAGGATTTGGTCAGTATAATATCACGAAGTTAGAGCGGAATACGCCCGTGTTGTTGCCGAGTAGGATTGTAGGTTAGATTTCGAATGTTCCAAATGTGACTGTAAACATACAAATATACAGATGCCAATTGCATGTTATCCAGACATTTCGCAGTCATCATTTATTCTCCACTTCTTTGATATTAGACCAATCTAATTAGTCTAAACTAATATTTATTGCCTATGCTGATTTTCTGTCCCTAGAATGAGACATCAGTGTATTTTTTACCTATTCATTGTGATATGCAATGAAGAGACATTAAGCATCAAAATTTAATTTGTTATTCTCTATATCGAGAATCATCAAATAAGATAAATAGTATAAATTTAGAGTTAGGTTCAACTAATATGAAAATGCAATATGAATCGAGAAGCTTGGCTTTGAGTAAACAACATATCAATTCTGTCCTTTTTGTCGCTTGCTTCGCTGCTGTTGCTATGGCAATTTTTGCATCAGTATCTCTATACCCTGGATCTGTGAAGGGACAAGAATTAGGAGGAACAGAAGTTGGTGCAGTTCAAAATGCCACGAATATGAGTTCTAGTGTTTCAAACAGCTCATTAGTACATTTTGATTCAAATATAGAGCAGATCAGGGGACATTTAGACCAGGCCGTTGCAAATAAAGAGATTGGAAATACGACGCTGGCAAAGGCACATACCCTTCATCCTATCGAAGAAATTTACAGTAGCATCCAGGTCCAGATAGATTCCACAGATCCAAGTCTGAATCAATCGTTGTCATCCTCCTTGAATCAGCTTTCAAATATGGTAGACAATTCTTCTGTAGAAGAATTTATGACCAAAGCCCTGGATATCAATGGATTACTCAATGATACTGTTGGGAAGGTCATTCCAGCTCAAGAGATAAATGGCAGTGCATTCAATCTCATGGTCGTAGGAAACCTATTATCTGTAGCAGATAACGAATACAAAGAAGCAATAGAGAATGGTCAATTAAAGGAAATAGTAGAGTATCAGGATGGACAGGCATTTATTTCGAGAGCTAGCTCAATTTTCAATGAATCATCTCCTTTGATCCCTCAAGAAAAGTCAGCTGACGTTCCTGTGATAAATGAATTCTTTGCAGATCTTGGAGACGCTGTTCAGGAAAAGTCAAATCCCGAAGTAGTATCCAATGCAATTGGATCGATCATACATGAGATTTCAGAGGTGACCGGTATTAATGAAGAAAATATCTCTGGTACTGGTAGTGGTACTTCAGCGTATATCCCTGAGATTCGCACTTTGCTAAATCAAACACTTGATGCATACGAAAATCAGAACTATGACCAGGCTGACACTCTAGCTATACAAGCGTATCTAGATAACTATGAGTTTATAGAAGCTCCTTTAGCGGAACAGAATAGGACCCTAATGGAGACAACTGAATTGATGCTCAGAGAAGACTTAAGACAATTGATCCAAACCCATGCACCAATAGAGGAGATTCAAGAGCACGTAGACAAGATCAACAGTAATTTGAACCAAGCAGAGGAACTCTTGGCGGCCTCAGGTTAAATCGAAGGCCATTTTTTAGATAAAAGGCCACCCTATAATTATTTTTTTGTGTTGTCTAGATGAAGATCATATTATCAATTCTGATGAATAGTACATAAATCCATTCAAGAGTGATGTGTCCACTTTTTTCCTGCATCTCATAATTCTAAATTTTATCAACCAACGGCAATCATAAGAATTATTTTACTATAGAGAAACGATCATCAAAAAATTCGATAATAATAGCATTAAGATATGCCACTCTTCTGATTTAACTCACTTTAAGTTTACTGCCTTCTTGCCTGTAAAAGTTGCCATGAATAAATATGCAATCCGAGACCAAAGCCGACTTAGCTGTCGGAAAAGACGTTAGTCGTCGAAATCAACGTTGAGCTATAGGGACGATAGTAGAAAGTCAGTGCCACTATTCTACCTTTTTTCATTTTCCGAAGCGACTGATTCCATTTAGCCTCAATATGAAAGAAGCTACTGAAGTGTAATCCAAATTCGATAGGCCCACTACTTCCGAGGCCTTGTAAATAGCGTGAGATGAAGCAGTAGCCGGGAGTGTAAGACCTGAACTATACGCTGTCTGCAACGTTAATTTTAGATCTTTTGCCATATTCGCAACAGAGAAAGAGGGGCTGTACTCATCATGAATAATTTTTTGTCCTTTGTTTTCACTCAGACCAGTCCTGAAGTAGGTAGAATTAAGAATCTTGATAAAAATGTCTGGGTCTAATCCAGTGCCTTTCACAAATGCCAAACCTTCTGCAAGCGCAAGAGCTATTAATGCAATGTTAATGTTGACTGCAAGCTTGAGCGTACTTGCGGTACCATGATTTGACCCAACATAAAATACTTGTTTGCTAATGTCCTTGAGTAATGACTTGGCCCGAATGAATGATTTTTTTGGGCCGGCGGCGATCAAAATTAGTTCTCCTCTTTCTGCAGCACTTATCCCTCCTATAATTGGTACAGTGATCACTTTGATGCTCTTATTGCCATAAAGATCTGCCACATGATTGGCTTCGGTGGGAGATATTGTACTACATTG
>JAATVS010000232.1 GCA_014523695.1 Nitrososphaerales archaeon TH5895 | reverse complement strand
TAGGATATAAGGTGGTTTATCTGATTCCCTTTATAGGATGTTTTAAATGTATTCAATATGGTAACAAGATAGGAAAAACTGCGAAACAGCATAATGAATTATGCAAAAGTTATCTTCAACCCATAATTGATGATTTTGTCGATCATTGGAATGAAAGGCACAAGGGAATAACTTTTAAAAAGAAGGAAGAAAAGAATGTAGAGAAATTGAACACAATTATAAGTTAGCTTAACAATGTAAATAACTCTCCTTATTTAAAAGAGAATAATCGAATTGATTACTTAATGTTCAAGTGTCACTAGTAATATTATTACACTTTCACGAGAGAATTTGTTCCTGTCTAAACTTCTCTATGGATAAGTCTGAGTTAAATTGTAAATGGGTGGGGTAATAGAAGATCCATTTAGGTGGGTCAACATAACCCACCTATTTGTTTCAGCCATGTCTAGTCAAGATTAGAGATTCGTGATCTTCGAAGTTATGAGCGTAATAACAAATTGGTAAGGTGACATTTGAATATGTTAGTCAATTATCCAGTTGTGAAAAAGGGGCTCTAAATCAAACTCAAAATATTGGTATCTTCGTAATTTTTGTTTTCATCACATTCCTTGCGGAGTCAAAGTCTGTTTATCTTAGACTGGCATTATGCAGCTATGAGCCGCCGAAGAATCTGATCATTAATAGCAAGGTCGCATTACTTGATGAATACGAGGACGCCAGGTCTATTGCTCAATCTAACGAAGAGTGCTGCAACGATTCATTCATGATATTCGTAAACAATCAAAATAATTCGAAAACTCATTATAATGCTATATCTAGACTGTTGGACCTTAGGAAGCAGTAAAGAACCTTATGAGTATGATTGATTGAATCATGTATGGATCAGATAAATAACACCGTTCTTTAACTCGAAGAATTCTTATGCGTTATTCTGTATGCGAAGCATATGAGAAGAGTCAATAATAGCAATCAAGCTCATACTCGAAAACCTTTGTTAATAGCAATAGCAGGCAGTGTAGTCCTTTTGTTGTCGTCGATGGTAACCAATTTGATTATCCAATCAGGATATGGCCAACCTTCACTTCCCTCACAAGATCAGGGAAGACTTATCGAAGAAGATGGACCAGATATCGCAGATGAGAAAAGAATTATCGATGAACCAGGGATCGCTCATCTTGAAGATGAGAAAAGACTTGTCGATTTAGCAGAGTTAGCAGAGTTAGTTTGAGACGACGTCCTAAGACAGCAAGTGTCAAGAGCACCTATCGCTGTATCAGAAAACAATGCCTACGTATTATGGTGGGACAACAAGACTGGAAACTGGGAAATATTCTTTAGAGCATCACAAGATAATGGCAAGACGTTTGGAGATGAGATCAACCTAAGCAATGACACAACACGGTCAGATGATGGAAGTATTGCAGCACAAGGAAATTCTGTATATGTTACATGGTGGGATACCAATAACCAAACTGGTTTGAGGGAACCTGTTTTCATAGCTAGTAATGATAATGGCAATACCTTTGGAGAAAGAGTAGTACTGTCCGGTAATAACAATACTACTTCTAGTCTATCATAAAAGCAGCATCGTTACACAATGAACGAACTAGAAAAGTAGCAATACTATTGCTAGGAGAAAGATAGAATACATAAAAATTAAGAACAACCAGACAGTATTAGTTGTTGCTATACTTGTATTGTCATCTGTCTTGTTAACAACAACAACAGCTGGATCATTATCATCAGACTTTAATCTGTCCACACAACCTGCATACGCGAGTTTGACACTGTTATCTGCAGATGGAGACTTGTAGGGGCTTAGACAAATATCTGATCCGTGCAAAGATCAATTAGACTTGGGCCAAGAGATATTTCCGTCTAGCCTCTAGTTAACAATAGGTTTATCCAGGGTGTTAGAGTCAGATTTTTTTAATATCTCTCTAGCCTTTACGATATACATGAGACCTCTCACAGTGTTAAGAGCCCTCTGATTTGTCATTATATCAGATAGATATTTTTTATAAACCTCATTTCAGTTTATATTACCATTGGCAAATCTTGGAGAGTTCGGCCCCCCTAACCAATTCTGCGACCACCTTGAGCCAGGAGCGTTATGGTAACTCGTAACCTGAACTTAGCTCAGAATTTTTATGTATTGTGTTGCTTCTATCAATTCATCTAGACTATCTGCATGTATAGTTGGCCTAACCTAACCTTTAGCTTCCTACAGGTTGTGCGTTATCATTCGAAGTAGCCGACCCACAAGCTCAGTTTGATACAAGTATAGTTTGCCGTAAATCAGGTGACTTCTTGCAGATACCACACCTGAATTCGGATTTATATTCATCGAACCATGCTCTGTATCTATATCTTTTAGACACGTTACATTCAGATACCTTCCTCTTTGCATACACTTCTTCGGCCGAAGAAAAGGCTAACAAAAGTTCCTTCGAGTCATCGTCTTCGAGATATCACACCATGAGACCAAGCCGCTTAAAGAACAACTATGACCATTGCTCATGAGGGTAGCAAAACTTAATGCTGAGTTGAGATATCACTAGTGATTTCCTTGGGTTTTCAACCATTTAATTGATTCTCAATCTCTATTTTAGATATTTCAGACAATGGAGCTGCGTACTCGTAAATTATCTGATTACTAGTTATCTTCCGCATTATACCCCTTATTTCAGTGACCTCCACATTCTTCTTGATTC
>JAATVS010000231.1 GCA_014523695.1 Nitrososphaerales archaeon TH5895 | reverse complement strand
GGGTTAGATGAGAGATCCTTGAAACCATCGTATAAACAGATTATTTTGGCTACTCCCCTGGACATTATGTATACCTTTTATAGGTATTTATCTACTTTGAGCTTGACTGGATTTTGTCCAAAGAGACTTGAGGAAAGACAGAGAAAAAATAATACACCGACAATAATAGCCGCATTAAATTGTATAAGGTTTTGCCCGTCTATTGAGCTCCCAGGTGCACCGCAATATTGCTCGCTGAATTTTCTAAGATTGTACATGCCTCGCCACAAGAGAATACTACCGTTTTGCTACTATATTGGAATGATAGGGTTCAATTGCGAGAATAAGCCTTTTTTTCCTTCGTGAAATAATGCCATTACTCGTGGAATCTAGCGAAATTGATAAATATCTTAATTTCCTATATGAGTGTGGAGTGACAGCCCACAAACATACGTCAAAGTATAGGCGTCTGTTTCAAAATGTTGTACGATTTTAGGTGCTAGGTTGAATATATGCAAGTTTCGGAAGTCACTTCTATTTCCATATTAGCAAATGCGGCGTAGCCGCTTTCACATGGTGGTGAACCACCAATACAGTATTATTATATTCGACAAATGACGATTTCTTACCCATACTCCGATTTATAGTAGTACAGCATTGCCGACTGGGTTCTTCGGTGCTATCTCAGTTTTAGCTAAAGAGCTATCCAATCTCAAATTGTCAACTACTCATCATTATGGTAGTCGTCCACAAGCCAACTATCTCTGTATTTTTATCCTCATCAATAGACACCTTCTCCGCAGTCCTATCAAGTACATTCCTATCATTTAGGATTTCACTGGTTATTACGGTCCCATGTGCCGAACCGTAACATTCGTCAGGGGAACAATCAATAAACAGGGTAAAGAGAACTAAGATAGTTAGTATAAGTGAGCTACTCATATGTAGTATCATGACAACTATTAGTAAATTTACAATTGAAATAAAAGGAAGGAATGAGGCGCCACCAGAGGAATCACCATTATTTTCACTAGATCCTTATTGATTGTCACCATTTCCATTGCCATTTGAACTGTCTTCTCCATTCCCGTCACCGCTAGCGTCATCATTCCCGTTCCCATTAGTATCCCCATTCGAATCGGTTCCTGGAGGCCCTTGTGGTCCACATCTCTCGATTCCTTCAGCATCAACAGGACATTCTGATCTCGGCGCAGTGTTATCCGATAGGAGCTCCGGCCCGAAGCCACTTACTTTGCCGGTCATGTTTTCACCTGTCATATTCTGTGCAATAACAGGTGTAGCAATCATCACTGTGCTAAGTGCTGCAACTATTACTACTATCATGAAGATTTGTTTTGAATCCATTGCCCTCGTTCGCCTCGCCTACTATATAAAATTTTAATAGGGCGATGACATGAATTTAGAATTCACCTATTGAACCAAGGAAATGCGAGCAAGGTTAATCAGCTCAAAGATGCAAAAGTAGCAGCCGCACCAGTTGGCAAGATTTGTCAGGATAATGAAGTATTAGAAAATGGTGTATGTGACAACAATACCAAAAAGAGTATTGTCAAGGTCAGACGATTTCAAAAACATCTGGGAACCCCGTATTTGTTAAGTTAAGCGGTTGTCTTAATCTCTGTTATCCAATCACATTTGTACCCTAACTTTGCGTGGTGCATTTGAACTGCATTTTCATTTGGTGCCTCTAGAATGCAATACATAGTGTCTGATTCATAATTATACAGCATATTGATTTGTACTACGCCAAATTCGTCAGGTGGGGATTTCTGTAACTGCCTTAGTTGCTCTTCAGTAGCCGTACCGATCTTATGTGTATCTAGAAATCTAGGCATTTATTCTAACTGATAAAATGAAACTTGTATTTATATTTTACAGAAGTTGGTGAATCTCTAATTAAGATGTCAATAATTGGCAATAGGCTAAAACCCAACAAGAACATCAGTACTGCGATACAGAAGGCATGATAAGTTGAAATATCAAACGCTCGTGATTATATGCGTGAAATAATGCCCCGTCTTCTTCAGTAAAACGTTCCTACAAGGGAGACAAGGTACCTCATACATACGGGCTTCTAAAATTCACCCATTAGCTATTGCTTGTTTTTTTACAAACTATTCAAGCTCATCATAGCTTTGGGCATATTATTTACAGAAGCCTTACCCCAGTGGGTTGAATTTTGTCAATCTCTTATGATAGTGTATTGGTTTTCCACCCAATACTTCAAGATGATTATTTACAAATATTTAGGGAAGCGGATATTCGATAGTTAGAGTAAGACCTAATAATACTAATAACACAATTTCATATAGGATTACATCAAGTTGCTTACGAACATCTCATGTTCAATTTTATCGATAACTGTTTCAATATTTATGGTTATAACATCATATTTATCTTCTTCATTTGCCCAAAATGAACGTGATAATACTGTCGTACTAAATGCAATTTTAGCCGACGAAGGTAGATGGGAACAATTAATAGAGTCAGCAAGGGAACGGTTGGAACTAAGGCATACAGATCTCAATATAGAAGTCCAATATGAAATCTTACCTTACGATGATATAAAGGCGACAATCTTACAAAAAGTGTCCAATAATGAGTCTGTAGATCTGATATCTGTTGACCAGATCTGGCTTTCTGAACTTGCTGAAAAACAAATACTAACTGATTTAACTAACTTTACCGATGAGTGGGGAATTTCATCCGATTGGTATCAAGCTAACTGGGATGGCGGGGTTTATGAAGGTAAAATATATGGTATCTGGGGATGGACAGACATAAGAGGTATATGGTATTGGAAAGATCTGCTCAAGCAGGCAGACATAGATCCAGAATTATTGAAAACGTGGAATGGATACATCAATGCTTCTAAGCGACTTAACGAAATTCTAAGGCCATATGGGATAGAGGGAATGCATCTAGTTGGTGCAAGTCACGCTCCAGACATGTTTTATCCATATCTATGGATGTTGGGTGGAGAAATATTTGAAATGAAAAATGGACATCCAAAACATGGTTCCTACTGGTTTCCTACCTTTAACAGTTCAGAGGGGGTTATGGCGTTAGAATTCATAAAGAAACAGATTGATGCTGGTATTAAAGCTCAAAAAGATCATTTTTGGGGTCAGGAATTTGTTAACCGATCGTTTGCAGTCATGATAGAGGGCTCATGGATGCCTGGAGAATTTCCATTAGATCAGTGGAGTACGCTGGAACAGAAGGTAGGTTTCATACCTATGTTTCCTGTACCTTATGTAAACAATACAACGGCCACAATGATGGGTGGATGGGAATTAAGTATTCCGACTACAACTACGTATAAGGAATTGGCCTGGGAGTTAATTACATTGATGTTGGATCCTGAGGTACTTACACCAATGCTTCTAGAAAACGGATATCTTCCAACACAGATCCCAATAGGAGACGGACCTTTTTCAGCCAACATGAGTCAATCTATACCATATTTCGAAGAGATGGTTTCAATGGTTCCCTTAGGTCATAAGAGGCCGAATGTGCCTGAATATCCATTGGTCACAGAAAATATTGGAGAAGCCATCAACCAAATATACAATGGCAGTAAGCAACCCAATGAAGCATTACAACACGCCGCCGCAATTTCGGCAGATGAGTTAGGATGGTAAATCAGATTCTCTTGATTAGTAGCAGAATTCCCAGCTCCCAACAACGAAGTGCCTAAATATACGTGGTCCAGTAATCAAATTACGATATTAATAGCATCTCTCACGTGGTGAAGATACTTTCGGTCTTAGGAGACAGTGTTAAAGTCAGGAAAAGTATTTTTTTATTTTTAGAATGAGAATATCTTTTTTTAGGCCATTCTGTAATGCCCTATGGTCATGAGTGGGATATCTATTCATCATTGTCTGCAGGCTTAGGATTTGGTATTCCATTTAGTCTATGGTGGATATACTTCGATAATATAGGCGGCTCTGCTATAAGAGCAGCCACTGAAAAAGGTAAAAGAGGTATATACTATATTTGGCTGTACATACACTTCCCATTTGTAGTTGGGCTTACAGCAATTGGTATTGGCATAAAACAATTATGTCAGTATCCGGCTGTTTGTTTGTTCAGGCAATACTTTATTTGGTAGCGGTCGAAGATTCGGATATTGAACCTAAGACAAGAAGAAAATAGGCAACATATAGGATTATTTCTGGTATTTTTATAATTTCTATAGCAATTCTAGGCTTGAAGTTACTTCCGTCAGTACTTATGTTTATTTTGGCATGTATCTGTGCTCTTCAAATAGTTCTCGATTTAAGAGATCATCCGTATCATAGAATTTTTAGATTGTGGTAGCTACTTTCTGATCCATTGTCAGCTGGTATTATTGAT
>JAATVS010000230.1 GCA_014523695.1 Nitrososphaerales archaeon TH5895 | reverse complement strand
AGTTCTAATTCAGACGATGAATAAATAATATTTCAGGTGTCCCTGGTGTCCCTAACGACTAGTCACTATCTATCCCCGTAACAATTAGATTAATTGTATAATTAGTACGAAGATAAGGTATGTATAAAACTGATTGTGACTCTAAGCCAGGGACATATTTTCGCAGAAAAGATAGATAAGTAATTAATATATCGTTACCGTTACTTAATAGACTTACTACGATCTAATTTTCAAATTCTTTCAAAGAATTTTCTGACATATTAAGATAAACTTGATTATCACCATAACGATCAACTTTAGTTTTCGGAATTAAATATACATGTTCTTTTTTGACTTCGCCATCTACTATTATCAATTTGTCTTTGTATTCTGCAAATACTCTTCCAATTTTTCTTTCTTTATTTTGACTTAAAATAGCAGGAGCTTTATGATCTGCATAGTAGGTTCCAAGAGAGCTTGCTTCGCTATTTTTCATTATAAATTATTATTCATGAAAGTATATAATCATTATACGATAATAGTTCTGTTACTAGGGTTATATACTTTTAGTACTGTGGATCGTGGGTGGGAATATATTGTATCTAAATAGCATGTTGAATATGACATAATTGCAAACTCAGATCAGGTACAGGCATATTATACCAATTGCACTAGCCATTATTGGTTTTATTGTCAATGAATCTATGGTTGCACCTGCCCAGGATAACAATCCAACCAATTCTACAAAGTCAGACAAACCAAAGATAATTGTAACCTGGTTAGAAGCTAATAAAACAAACACAGAAACTGTTCCAGTGATCAGCATTAGCGGTGAAGATTTTTGGAAGATCTTTGGTCCACTTCTAGAACAATCAACTAAGTAGATTTACGTACTTTTGATTAAGATTATTTTTAATATTTTGATAGTCTTTTTAAAGAAGAGAAAATTTACAACTTAAATTTAAGTTGCGTTATCAAAATAAAAAATTAGGGATTAAATAATTGCTCCCTAATTTCCTCCGCCCTCTTCGTTCTCTCCGTCGTCGTTGTCATCGCCGCCTCCGTCTCCATCACTTCCACCATCATCGCCGCCTCCGTCTCCACCATCATCACCTGATGTACCAGCGGATGGCATACTCATGTTTCCTCCAGTCATGTTTCCTCCAGTCATGTTTCCTCCAGTCATGTTTCCTCCAGTCATATTCGACTGGGCATAGATAGAGGATGCAAGTCCAGTCACCAATACCGACGCAATGATTGCGACGCCGATGGCTACAAATATTTGGCTTTTCATCGAACTGCCATTCATCTCATAGTATATAGTAATTCTAGTACGTATCGACTAGAAGAAAGTCTCTATAGCTTAACTCTTATCGGGAGAACAATGAAAATAGAAATTATCCACAGTTATCTTTCGAGTACCGAGGACTGTAACGGTTTTATTGAATATTGTACAACATATGACGTCAAGCGAAATCCTGACATGTTCATCAAGACAGTAGTCATGTGTAGACTCTTCCCGTCGACTACTGTCTTTCGACCATCAACATCATCAAGATTATTGCCTTCTACTCCCATCATAAACTGAGCTGGCCAACTTTCTATTTTCCCGCAGTTTTACGATAATTAATGTCATAATCATGTTAAGCTATCAGTGCTGTAATTATTGCACCATATCTTCATTCAACAAATCATGTAATAGTTTAATCTAATGGTGGACAATATCGAACCTATCACTGGACATGTCATCAAGATTATATTATGACTTCAATAGAGACAGTATCTTATTGCTAATTTGTAATCTGTTCTTATCGATGGTTTTGTTGGGAATAGGAAACCCTACAATAGTGAAAGCTCTGAACACGTCCAATAATGAACCTGGCCATAATACAGACTTCGGAGGTTTATCTGCAGAATCAACGGATATTGCAGAGGCAAATAAAACTGATTTAATGAGAGATGTTACTAGTGACAACACAAGCTTCGGAGGTTTATCTGCAGAATCAACGGACACTGCAGAGGCAAATAAAACTGATTTAATGAGAGATGTTACTAGTGACAACACAAGCTTCGGAGGTTTATCTGCAGAATCAACGGACACT
>JAATVS010000229.1 GCA_014523695.1 Nitrososphaerales archaeon TH5895 | reverse complement strand
CTATCTGCATTCAAAACCAGTTAGCAGAATATACTAATAAAACGTCGCATAGATACATATTTCAAGTAGTAAATACGTCGCCTTTCTAGCATAGACAGATTACTAAAATTATCTGAATTAAATGCTACGTTTAATAGTTGAATCAAATAGACCAGCATTATACATGAATGTTGCAGAATCTATCTTTCAGTATGAATCATGTAAACTATGGATGGATGGTTTGAAATCAAATAGTACAAAGATTGCCTATCCAATTCATCTATCATTATTTCATAGGTTTAACCATACAAATCCCGACGAGTTAATTAGGCTAAAACCTGATCAGCTCAAAGAGATGGTTATAAAATATGTCTTGTATTTGAAGAAAAAGAGTAAAAATACTGCAGGCAAGCCAAAACGGGGTGAGATATCGGCCAATAGCATAAAAACGTATATTGCAGGCATCAAATCATTTCTAAATGAACACGAGATTAGTTTACCGTGGAAAAAGATAGCTAGATTGTACCCTGAAGAAGTAACAAATGATTATAGATCATATACAAGACACGAGATTTCAAAACTTCTATCTATGGCAGATCTAAGAGATAGATGTATTATCTTACTAATGGCTTCAAGTGGTATTAGAGTTGGTGCTATTCCCTCATTGACTATTAAATCACTGAAGAAGCTGGATGAGGGATTGGGTTTATTAACTGTGTATGGAGAAAGTAAAAAATCGAGATACGTTACACTGATCACCCCTGAATGTATGTCATCAATCGAAGAGCATTTAGAATCGAGAAGAAAACGCGGTGAGAAATTAAATGAGAGATCATATCTTATTCGTGATAAATATGCCCTTTATTCGAAGAGAATAAACTCACCCGTAAGTCCAACTGAGACGGCGATAAATGTTCAGATTAGGCACCTAATTCGAAAAGCTGGTCTTCCATTCGATGAATTACAGCCAGACCACGCTGCAAGAAAATTCTTTAACACGGCATTAGTAAATTCCAAAGTTGACAGAATGTTCAAAGAACTTATGATGGGGCGCAGCGTTAGGCTAGACGAATTCTATTACGACGAAAATAGCGTTGAATCACGTAAACAAATTATGCTCGAATATATGAAAGCAGTAAATGCTCTGACCATCAATAATGAATTCAGACTACATAAACAGATTGCTGATTATGAAGACAAACTAAAGAATGTGCCAAAAGTCGAACAACTTCAAGAGCAGCTTACCAGCAGAATAGTTGAGCAGGATTCGATTAAAAAAACTGTAGAAAAATTGCAAAGAGAAAAAGAATTGCAGGATCAATACCATCGAGAAAGAGAAACAGAAATGATTCAAAAAATGGAAGAGCTGAGATCAGATATGAATGGGCATTATGAAATTCTTGCTATTGCCAAAAAAATAGTTAGTCGCAATCATAATGGATTTTTAGGTGAAGAATCTATTCTAGATTCTCGTAGAAGAGTCACTCTTGAATTTGTAGATGATGATAATAAGATGAAAACTGTCAAAATTCCAATAGACGACTTCGAAATTCTAAATGGATCCGCAAAAGAAAATCCAGAGAGTTTTTACTAGCTCATTTATCGATTGCTATACAACTTAATCCAAGATACCCTACGAATATTGCTTGATACAATTCTGATTTCTTATACAAGATTAAACTAGTAAAGATTTATATAACTTACTTATGTTATAATATGTGTGACAGGAAAAAAGACTGTTTCAATATCAATAGAAAACTACGAGAAGTTAAAGAGATACGGCTTTGCGGGAGATTCATTGAACTCGGCCGTAAGTAAATTATTTAAATTAGCAGATTCTGCGGGGGGTGTTGTTGACTAGTGCAACAGCCATCGAACACCCATCTGCGACAATAATCGCTACGAAGATATTAGATCACGTTAATAACTTATGGAATGCAAAAGTAACCGATCCATCAGTCAGCGAGATCACGACATCAATTCGTTCTCTCATCGATTATTGCAATACAAAATTCTTAGAAGACTTACCGATTGATTTTGTCTACAAACCAACTAATACACTTCAAATAGAACTCAAGAGTTGGTACTCCCTCGATCTAAACTTTACTAATATACACGAGTACGTTATCAGTACATTCGAGAACCGAGAGAGATGTTCGTATCAGATAAATACTTCAAATCGGTGTATAGATGCTATATGCATATTAATAGATCATTTCAATGTGGTAGTACTATCTAGGACAGATCATTATCTAAAACTGCAAGAAAAAAGATTAGGCGAGTTCCAATCGCCTAAATCAGTTGAGACATCGATCCACTTGGTAAATGGTGATGATTATATATGAATAAGTTAGAAGAAGCACATAAATCTTGTGAACTTAAAATATCAACTGATAACATTCTTTTATTATCTGGCGCAGAATGGACTACTGAGAAATCAATTGATGAACTACAATGTAATCTAGCTTCAACTCAACAAATAGTTACTAATAAGACAGGACAGACATTATTGATCAGAAAGTATCAGGCACAATGCAGAAAGCTAGCACGAATGATTCCGATTGCTTTGCCCACTCCAGAATATCTAGTATATGCTTCAGATCTTAAGCCTGAAATAAGAGTGAATTTAGAGAAATTACATCCAGAACTCCAACGACAAGTGCTTCATCAGGCGGTACTACGCTTGTTTGAAGCGATCGGTTTCGCGGAGTTTGCATATCTCAGTATTGGGCAAAAACTTATCGTCAAGTTAATCGAAGATTAGAATGACTAGTAGAAGTTATTCAGAAACCGCGACTACCAGGCTTAAGCGAATTGGTCATTTAATTGAGATTGAAGATCCGGATTTGAGTGTTACATTTCATCCAACTGACATAGACAAAACATCCGTCGCTATAATATCCAAATGCAATGAATTGTACGCCGGGTACCAATTGACAGAAATACAACTTAGAGATGTTAACGTACAGCTAACTGAAATCTACAAAGATTATGGTGACGAAAGAAGCAAGTGCAAAGTAACAGAAGCTGAGCATCTAGTGAATTTAGCGATGTCGCACATTAAACAACAGTTCAAAGACCAGACGGGGGCTTTTTATGTTGTAGTCGAAAAAGACGGAAAGATTGAAATGTTGAAGACAGCATCTGATGAATTCGATAGATATCTCAGCAGACTGTACTATGAGTCTGAAACAAAGAATAAAGTTATAACCAGAAATACGATCAATAACTCCAAAAGACTTATAGAATCATTTTCGAAAGAAACAAGAACTCTTCACAATAGAATTGCAAAGATCGATGACACGATTTATTACGATCTAAATAATGGAGAAAGACAGTGTGTAAAGATCACTAAAGATGGGTGGGAAATAATGGAATGTCCAATGATATTTTCAAAAGCTGATACAAGCCAAAAACAAGACCAGCCGAAATTGCAATTTGAAGAACCAGAACCGGAGAATCAAAATCGAAGACGGGTGCGCGAGCTCATTGACAAATCCTATATGAAGTATGATTATCAGCGGACAATAGCTGAAGTCTATTTAATCGCACTATTCATTCCTGATATTGCTCATCCAATGTTCTTACCAACTGGTCCTCCAGGCAGTGGAAAGACTTTGTTTCTAAAATCGATGCGACAGATAGTAAATCCAAGAAGTCCACACGAGTCTTTAGTTGAAAGATTTCCTAGAGATGAAAAAGATAGGCGACTCAGCATCTATAATTCTTACTTTCCATGCTTTGACAATGAAAGCCATTTAGACCGAGATTTGATGGACGAACTTTGCATGTGGGTAACAGGTTATTCAGGAAGTTTTAGAGAATTATATACCACCGATGAGATGCGAACATTTGCTGCAAAAAGAGCAATCGGCATCACAGGAATCAATATTCCGGTCACTAACTCGGATGCCATAAGTCGAGCATTTATTGCAGACATGGAGACTATTCCGAATGGATCTGATGCAGCCTCTGAAAGCAAGTTAATTGCAGAGAATGAATTCATAAATAGAATTCAAAAATCCATTCCCGAAATACTAGCATATATTTTTGATATTCTGGTAAAAACACTGAATATGTACGACGACCTCAAAGCACAGATTAAACCAAATCATAGACTTGCTGATTTTGTTATCTTGGGGGAGGTCATCTCGAGGGCGGTTGGAAACAAACCCGAAGCATTTCTTAAAGCCTGGCACCAAAATGTAGAACAACAAAATATAAGTGTAATTCAGAACAATTCATTTGCAGGTCTTTTAGTGGATCATATTTTTAATTACTATTATGACCAAATCGAATTCCAGATAGAGCCGAATCAACTATTTTCTGACATAAAGCAGCGCGCAAAAGAGAGAAACATAGATATCGGTCATAATCGACTATTTCCCCAAACGCCTGAATGGATGTCACGCAAGATAAGAGAAGTTAAAGAAGATTTGAAAGCTGCGGGCATTCTGGTTGACCCAGATATACGACACCATCAAAAACGTTGGATTTACATCAAGAAAATGTCAATTAAGAAAGAATCCATGGATGAATACACTTCTTAACTACTGTCTGCTTTTTCTTTTGTTATACTAGATGTGACAGTATGACAGTAAGACAGTATTTCTCTAAAAAACGGAGGGAATAGAATAACTGACTAGTATCATATAGAATAGTTTCCAAAAATTGGTGTCATTGTTGTCATGCCGTCAATGGTAGTGCAAAATGCGGAGAGCGGGAAAAACAATGATTAGACAATGTAGTGTTGCCAAATGCCAACAGAGTGTTAGGAGTTAGGAGAAGTGACAACCACTTCCAAAACATGTCCCGCTACCAGTTTTGGCGAAATAAAATTCCATGTAGAAGACTATTTGCAATACATTACGCGCGGATTCGTGGTTATACAGTTTTCATCTGTGACATATGCCGCAACCTAAAATTTATTTTGGTTGATTCTCATAAAAATTATAATACCACTTGTTATTCTCTGCCATGTGAATGTCAAAAGAGTAGGTCGGTTCCTACTCGACAGAAAGCTGTATGTGATAATCATTATCATTTTTGCTACTGGGTTCGCCGCTGGATTTGCTACATCCCAGGTGGTTCTAGATCCGACAAATTATTTGGCGATTATTGCAACTTTAATCACGATTTCAAGTTCAATTGGTAGCATGTGGAAACTATTTTCTGATCATCGTAGAGGTATGAATATGCCGTCGCTAGAATATGGTAAATTAACTTCGTATGTAAGATCATGGAAAGAGCGCGGTGGTATTATGAAACGTGTTATATTTCTATTGGAAATTAAAGAGATGAAACTTCGGGGACAGAAAGTGAATGGTTGTGAAGCATTTTTGGATATTCCACAAGCCAGCGTTTCACATATTCCACTTTATTGGCAAAATGGTAATATGCGAACTATTCCGATTGGTGTGAAAGAGGAATTACAGTTGTTCGCACTCTCTAGTTTCATCCCCAATGATCAGTCGGAAACTGAGAAGCGATTTTTGTTTTATACATCGACTGAGATACCGGGTCATTTGGATTATGGATCAGAGATAGCATATGAAGAGATGAATCCTAGTAATGAAGTTATCATAGTCCTACAGGTTGATCAGGGTGGAAGCGCACCACCAAAGCCGTATAAAACAACAATAAAACAAATTTTAGAAACTGAACTCACAGGTTAGTCTATGTCATGATGGCTAACACTCGTTTAGGTAATAGGGATATCCCTGCAAGCCAACGGAACTGGCCGGCAACATCATTACTATACACTCTCCCAGTGCCAGTCGTATCTCACTGATTATTATCGTAATTGACAAAATGATAGTCTATGTCAAAACACAAACTCATCGAACTCAGAAAAATAATCGAAGAAAGAACTGGATCCCTCAAAGAAGAGGTGGAAATTGCCACTAATGTGAAACGGAACCCGCTATACATAGCTGATCGTAAAGATGAAATTGAATTTGTCAGTTGGACCGCAACACTCATCGATTCAATTTTAAATCGAGACGACGCGCACAAACACATACAGGTTGGAACAACCAAGATGCGGTTAGAATTAGCGGATTGTATAGAATTTGAAAGCATTCTCCAAACAAGAGTAGAAGAGCTAAATCTAAAATTGAAAAACTGTGATAATCTTCGCGAATCTGACATTTTGATAAATGAAATTGATACGCTTGAGAGCATTTTGGGTCGTCTTTCGGATCTGAAATATGGTGATAAAGCACAAGCCATAGAAATCGCAGAAGCCAATCAGGATTTCCAACAAGCAATCAGGCTTCGAAAACGACTAATCAAGCTCCAAGATTTAGAGTCCGAGATTAGCGCACAAATACAGAACTAGTATGTCGAGACAGATATCAACAATAGTGACTGGCTGCACTAGCCGGGTGGTTGTCTCAGTTGCAGCCACAAATGGCGGCTGCATTCTCCACCTGGTTACTTATCGAATAAATCTAACATAAATCTGGATTAACCAAGATAAGACTTGTTGGCATTCAGCGGCTGTAAAAAAGAAATTGATTAGCACCCAACATGTGAAATTTGGAACATTGTCGGCAATTCTAGCATTAACTACAATCATGATAAGCACAATAGACTTAAGCCAGAATTTTGTTTTTGCACAGAATACGACTTCTATCACACCAGCTTCAGAATTAGCCGGTAGCAATGATAATGAATCAACTTCAAGTGAAGATAATGAAAATGACAATGAATCTACAGACTCATCCGAATCTGATGACAACGCTGACTCAGTAGATACGACAACAAGCGATGATGACAGTGATTCAGAAGACATAACATCAAGCGAAGAAGAAGGTGACTCAGAGCAGACAAACCCGTTACTGGAAGAAATAAGAAATAGAGTCAGTGGAGCATTATCTGCTACTGATAGCACCTATAGCTCCGGAGTGTCCCATTTTTTTTTGATCGCTTTAGTTTACACGACGATCACTAAAAGTTAAGTAGTGGATTAACTCCAAATGAACTGATAATATGTTGGCACGATCATCTCATTGGATTAATGCAGTCCGAAATTATTTGAGCGATCTGGAGTGTATCTAACAATTGATTAATACAAGTTTTTCACTAACATCAGTATTCTTTTTCATTATGGTCGCAGGATCATTATTATCAGGTGCCGCTCTTCACCCACAGGTCGGTCTTGGTCAGAAAAATGAAAGTGGCACGCTTACTAGTTCAGATGATTTGCCCGCCGTGACTATGGATCGCTGCATGAAAGCTGTGAGCGTATATCCCATAGATATGTTGTTCGTCGCAGCATGTTTGGCTTTTGCCCCCGCTGTTTTCAAAATGGAGGGGGACACGCTTGGTCTTGTTGATAAATCAGGTGGAGTAGATCCGTTTCAAGTCAGGCCTGACGTTACTGAAGATGAATCTTCTGCAACCAGCCCAGATGACAGTTCTACTACCAGCGGAGATGACACCTCTGGAGATCAGTCAGACGATGACTCAGCATCTGATAACGACGACTCTTCTGGAGACACGTCAAACGGTAACTCGAATGACGACACTTCCAGCTAGTATCTCCTGTAAGATTGAAGTTAAACGACTGCGCTAATTTACGAGAATCAGACATCTTAATAAATGAAATCGACACACTTGACAGCATCTTGGGTCGTCTCATGGATCTCAAGTATAGCGAAAAAACGAGAGCTATAGAGATATCTGAAGCCAGGCGAGCAAACCGGTTACGAAAACAGATTAACAAGATTCAAGATCTGGAAGACGAGATCAGTGTAATGATGCATAACTAGACGCATTTTAACAAGAAGCTGCAAGCTTTACAAGAGTACATTAGCTTAACGAAGCTCGACTGTAGTTCCATGTTATACTAATGAAGTTTGTAATTTTATAGTCGACCGATTAAATCCATTAGTCTCGCCTGCTGCTTATCTTCGCCTACTTCCGAAACGGGTGCTAAAGTTACCAAGAGCTCATCTAGACCTGCTTCAAGAAGTTCGCGCAGCCGTGCAGAAATCGTGGCTTCATTTCCAGAAATTACTAAAGAATCAACTAGTACATCAGATACACTCTGATCGGAATTTATCTGAAAGCCTGCACTAGAGAACATGTTGGCATAGAATGGACGCTTGGCGTAGAAATCAAGAAATCTATGTCCTGCGGAAAGAACAGAATCTCGATCTTCACTTAGTGCTACAGGTACGTGCGCAACTAATATGGGGGTTGATCGTCTAGCTGCTAACGCTGACGAGCGCAAAGCTGGAATTCCAGTATCAAGCAGATATGGAACAGGACATACCCATGATATCGCCCCATCGGCTATTTGTCCGGCTAATTGAAAAGCCATCTT
>JAATVS010000228.1 GCA_014523695.1 Nitrososphaerales archaeon TH5895 | reverse complement strand
GATTCTGTAGAGGATATAATTATGGTTGGAAAGGCGAAAGAGGAGATGGGGCTTGAAATTGAATTCATGGGAGTCTATGGATCGGGTATTAAGCCAGTGGAAACTAGGAAATTTCTTACGCAAAAAGGTGCAGAGATAGTATTAAGGAGCGTCAATCAAATGCCAAATATATTAAATAAAACAATGTGAATACTTGATTGCATTTGATCGAAGAAGGAAAGCAAGAAAGGATCGCAGAAATAACACGCTCCACTAAAGAAACAAATATCAAAGTTAGAGTCAATTTAGACGGATCAGGAGAAGCGAACATCTCAACTGGATTGCCTTTTATTAATCACTTGATAGACTCCCTCGCAAAGCATAGTATGGTGGATATCAATGTACTTGCTACCTCAAATGATAATATTGTACACCACCTGATCGAGGACACGGCTATCTCGCTTTCTCGTGCTCTCGATAAGGCGCTAAGCGACAGGAAGCATATCATAAGGTTTGGATATGCGATCGTCCCGATGGACGATGCTCTGACGGTAGCTTCTCTCGATCTAGTTAAGCGGCAATTTAGCAAGATTTCCCTGTCGCTCATCAACCATTTGATTGAGGGAATATACAAGGAAGATATAGAACATTTTGTGCGATCCCTTGCGGAGAACCTTAATGCATGCATCCATATAGATGTTAAGTATGGGGAAAATGATCATCACAAGGTTGAATCTGCGATTAAAGCATTTGCGATCGCATTACGTATGGCTACAAATTTTGATTCTAGGAGTCAAGGTGTTGCAAGTACTAAGGGAGAGATTTAATGGCCAAGTTGGCTATATTCGACTACGGTGCTGGGAATCTATTTAGTTTAGAATCTTCTATGCGGAAAAATGGAGCTAAACAAGTATCAATAATAAAAGACATGGACACTGTGGATGAATTCGATGGCCTGGTTCTTCCCGGAGTCGGGAATTTCGATCCTGCTATAATATCTATTGAACCCTTCAAAAGAGCATTAGAAAAAGCTTCTGTTACGGGAACGCCAATTCTTGGCATATGCTTAGGAATGGAAATGTTTCTGGAGAGAAGTGAAGAAGGGAAGCTGAATGGACTCAAGTTGTTGAAAGGCTACGTAAAGATGTTGGACAAGAAAAAAGTAAAGGTTCCTCATATCGGATGGAACAACCTGAACATTACGAACAAGAGCAGCAAATTACTCAGTGGAGTACAGAACGAATCATGGGTATATTTTGTTCATTCATATAGAATCGTATCACAAGAAAAAGAGATTACTATGGCAAGCACAGAATATGGAACAGTATTTCCTGTGGTTATAGAGAAAGGTAATGTCTTTGGGACTCAGTTCCACCCAGAAAAATCAGGTGTAATAGGTGAGAAAATAATTAGGAATTTTATCGGGGTGTGTATTAAGAGTAAATGATGGTCATTCCCGCTATTGATTTGTTGGATGGGAAAGTAGTAAGACTAGTGAAAGGAGATCCCAACAACAAGACCATCTATAGCGACAACCCTGTTGAAGTAGCTGAGAGGTGGGCCTCTGAGGGGGCAGATATGTTACACATAGTTGACTTGGATGCTGCTTTACAGACTGGAGTCAACAATCGAAAAATGATATATAAAATTGCAGCATCAGTCCAAGTACCGGTACAGGCCGCTGGAGGAATAAGAACAGTTGAAATTATTAATGAAATGCTGAGAAGTGTAAACAAGATCGTTCTGGGCACGATCGCTTTTCAGGAACCGGGTCTTATAGAAAAGATGATCAAGAAAAAAAAAGAAAGAATTGTACTTGCGGTAGATCATCGGGATGGAATAGTGGTGGTCAATGGTTGGAAGGAAAAGACGAATATGTCGATTCATAATGCTATTTATGATTTTCGAGCATTGGGCATTTCAGAATTTCTGCTGACGAGCGTTGAAAAAGATGGTACTCTTTCTGGTCCGGATCTTTCTAGCTTGCGCCATGCTTCGGCATTTCCTGGCATAAAAATAATTGCAAGTGGAGGAGTTTCCGGCTTGGAAGATATCTTACGAGCACGCACTGCTGGATGTTCTTCAATAATACTAGGCAAAGCGCTCTATGATAGAAGGATAAGTGTTGCACATGCACGAGCCCTAGCGTAAAGATATGACACTTGCAAAAAGAATTATTCCTTGCTTGGACGTTGATGCAGGTAACGTTGTCAAGGGTGTAAACTTCTCGGATGTGAGAATCGCAGGTGACCCGGTATCTTTTGCAAAAAAATATACTCACGAAGGAGCTGATGAGATAGTCTTTCTTGATATCAATGCTTCACATGAAGGCAGAGAAGCTCTCAAGACTGTTATCAAGGAAGTAGCACGGGTCATCAATATACCATTTACAGTAGGAGGCGGTATCAGGAGTCTACATGATGCAAGAGAAATCTTGTTGAGCGGGGCTGATAAAGTCTCAATTAACACAGCAGCGGTAAAGAATCCTGAACTTGTGTCTCAATTAATGAACCTTTTTGGTAAACAATGTGTTGTTGTGGCTATGGACGTAAAGCGGCATTACATTAACGACTCGACTGAAAAGAAGAGTTACTGGTTTGAAGTAAGAATATTTGGTGGCCGCGAAGGCACAGGCATTGAAGCAATTGGATGGGCCAAGAGCGTAGAGAAACTCGGAGCTGGAGAAATCCTGTTAACTAGTATAGATACAGACGGGACTGAAAGTGGATACGATCTTGAATTGATTCGAGCTATCAGTAGAGCAGTTCGTATCCCAGTCATAGCTTCTGGCGGATGCGGATCACAAGAACACATATTAGAGGTATTTCGTAGGACCGATGTAGAAGCTGCTTTAGCTGCCTCAATCTTTCACTATGAGAAAGCGACGGTCAATTCTGTGAAACAGTATCTCAAGGACAATGGGATAAATGTCAGAATTTAAATAATTATTGTAAAGCGAATTGGGCTAAAATGCACATAAAATCGTACTTGGTTTCCAGGCTTCCGAAGTAGTACGAATTACTTTGTAACAGGGCTCTATCCTTATCGTCACAGGTTAATATCACCAATGAAGAAAAACTACTATAAAATATATAAGTACAATGACAGAATCTGGGAGGAAATAGGTGATAATTTATGCTAATGACATATAATGACATATACAAACATGTTTCATGAATAATTGTTACAGATAGACAACTCTAGTTGCGAGAACTGTGTCAAATAAAGTATTTTTTGAAAGACGGAACTTAGTTATCAAAGCAATTTCTAGTCTCCTTTCTTGTAGCATTGGTAGACATTTTAGTTCGTCGTGAAAACTATCAAGGTAGATTAAGGTGAGACAATTAATCTTTTAAGGAAATTAAGGTCTGTTGTTTGGTAGGCTAATGCAGTATCTATCATATTATAGTGCAATAAGTGGGATATGAAAATAGCAGAGATGCAAACATTATTCTGTAAATTAATCTTCAACGTATTTATACAGAATTTCAAGCATTATAACTTGCCAACGTGTAATAGAATTGCAAATTCAAGTTATTTGATCAACTGTCCTTCAAATTCGGCATCAAAAATGGTCGATTTTGTTAAATTCGCTTCGAAAGCAGGATACCTACTTACACGGCAAGGTAAAGTAAAAGGTAGCACCTTTCTCTCCTTCTGTGTTATTTTGGACCCAGATTCTACCTTCATGTGCCTGTACTATACTCTTTGATACGAATAATCCCAACCCCGTACCCTTCTCTGACTTTGTGACAAACTTTTCAAAAACCCTTGACATGATGGCAGGATCTACGCCACAACCAGTATCTCTTACTGTAACAACAGCAATCTGCTTCCCTTCTTTTTCGTGTTGTCGTTCTCTTCTTAAAGTTACTGATACATTTCCTTCATTTGTGAATTCCAAAGCATTGCCTATTATATTACGCATAACTTGTGATATCCTTTCTTTATCAGCATCTACAACTATATTTTCATCTGGAGGTTCATACAATATAGCCACACCTTCCCCGCTACTTGTGGAATTCTTACCTTGCTGACAATAATCTTGTACTATATTGAAGAGCAAATCATTCAAGTTGAATTTACCCTTTCGTAATGTTAATCTCTGACTCTCGATTCTACTTGCGTCCAATATATTTTCTGCGAGTCGTTGGAGCCTTTCGGCATTTCTGATGATGACATCTAATGATTCTTGTTCCTTTCCTTTCATGTACTCCTTCTCATATCTGAGAAGATGAGCTAAACCAACTATGGGTTGAATAGGTGTCCTTAGTTCGTGTGCAGCCACGTTCATGAACTCTTTTTGCATTTGATTTGCCTTTTTAGCTTCTAAATTAATAACTCGTTCATTCCAAAGCAGTTCAAACATCCATCTGTACAAGTCTGCGCTTCTTTTATTATTTGAATAGATGGCAAAACCAATTGCTTCTAGAAAACTCTCTGCTTCTGGCTTCACAAGTTCTACCCTTAAGAACTTTATGCCATCAATTATGTACAGCCCGTGCTGTGAATTGCTTCCGTCAATTAATTGCATATTCGGTGGAGCATCAAATATTTTCTCCTGAATCCGCTTATTTTCGTGAGATAATGGACAGATAATCTTCACAATCACGCCATTCCTAGACGCGTTGAGCAATGAATCAATTACACCAAGTCTATCTATCCTTACCAAAGCTCTATCATTGGGAAGAAGTAATACCACTTCATTTACTACAGATTTGGCCAGATCGATCAAAATTTCACTTATTTTCTTAGTGTCATTGATGATTTCGAAGAATTCTGCTTGTATGCCCCTTTCTATTTCCTCAATTCTCTGTTCAGCCGGTATGGACTTGTCCCAAAGACTATTGAATAAGTACTGTTGCTGCTCAATAATTCCCCTGACATTACTATAAATGATATGTGATTGAATTGAGGGTTGGAGTGCAGCGTTAGAAGTTGCGATACCAATATAATCTTCGTTTCTTACGGCAAAGTTTGCCTTAATCCCGTCTACATGGCGAACTACTTCGGCAAATTTCATTAACTCCTTACAATAGATAATGTTTTCACTGTTAATGTCGGTTAAGAGTCTTAATCTAATACCTTCTTCTTTTTTGGCATTCGCCATTAGTTTCTTGTAAACTTTAAGAACAAATGCAGGAGCATTAGAATCACCACAGGCATCAATTCTATCTTCATTTGATAAAAACTGTAATATTGTATTCATTATATTTTGTTCACCATACAATACTTCAGTCTTTTTAGAATGATTATCTTGAGAAGACATCAAGTATTTAGGAAATATTGTATGCTGGATTTATAATTAAACATTACTACGTTTTGGAACTACTATCATGTATGAACAATACGTGTTTGATGACATATTAAGTCTTCACTGCTCTTGTGATGAATTGTTACCCGAAGAGAATGGGAAGGCCTGAACGGTAGAAATAAGAATAATTTAATTCTAAAATTCATATACTTATAACAGTTATTCCATTCTGGTGATGGAGTGTTACCCACATTGTTGAGATACTATGTATAGGAGATGAATTACTTTCGGGATTAGTTCTAAATACCAACTCAAGATGGCTCTCGAAAAAGATTACAAGAATCGGTGGACAAGTAAACAGAATCACAACCGTAGCTGATGACATTTGTGCAATATCATCTGCTATAAATGAATCTCTAGAAAGAGCAATAGATTGTTTAATCATATCAGGCGGTTTAGGTCCAACTCCCGACGACAAGACATTGGAAGGTGTTTCTTCAGCATTAGGGCTTAAGCTTGAATTGAATGAAATGGCTCTGGACATGATGAAAAAAAGTTATGAAAGACTTTGTATAGATTATCAGCTAAATGAATTTCGGTTAAAAATGGCCATGATACCTAAGGGTTCGATGCCCATTCAAAATATGGTTGGTATCGCCCCAGCTGTCCTGCTAGAAGTACCGTCAAGACACCGAACCAGCAGCAAGATTTTTTGCTTGCCAGGGGTCCCAAAGGAGTTAGAAGGAATAATTTCAGCTTATGTAACCCCAATACTTAAGAAGCATATTAACGCAAAATTTTATGTCGTCGAAAACACTCACGAAATAATCGGAGTAGGTGAATCTATGCTTAGTCCCATTCTCTTTAAGATAAAGAATTCAAACCTACCAACATCAATATATGTAAAAACACACCCTAAGGGATATACCATCGACCATAAGCCAAAATTACAAATTCAAATTGTTTCTAAAGGCGAGGATAGGAAAATGGTCCAAGCAAAATATAGAGAAATCTTCAGTCTTCTGATGGGTGAGATTGATAAGCTGAATGGAAAGGTTATCGGATAAATGGGATATCAAGAGCAACAACTTGTTGCATAAATATGATCTTCATACAACTTGAAGATGAATTGAGCGATTTATACTTCGTGTGCTATCTCCTTGTATATTCCGCTATCTGAACAATTTAAAAAACTTTTCTCAACTACTGCTCTTCATCCGTTTCATTGCATAAAAATACACTTTATCTGGTAAAAATAGGAAACGCCAAATGATGTGAGAATTGTACAATACAAATTCAAGTGATTGTAATTGCTATGGGAGTAAATCAAGAAAACATGTATGCTAGTTGAGATCCAATCTTCCGATGAATAGTATGGCTGTATTGAAATAAATATTCGAGGCAATATTGAACAGATGTTGAAAACTTATGACAAATGGTAAAATCATAGTTCTAGAGGGAATAGATAAATCGGGTAAAACAACGCAGTCAAAGCTACTCGTGGATTATATTAGCTCGACGACAAGCTT
>JAATVS010000227.1 GCA_014523695.1 Nitrososphaerales archaeon TH5895 | reverse complement strand
GAACTATTTCATCTTTCATTAGCAACCATTTTAGTTACTGCGGTGGGTCTTTCTTTAAGTGGTTATCGATATATTTCATGGCAGTTTTTAGCTATATTCGTCTGTGCTTTTCTAGTGCATGAATTAGCTCACAAGTTTCTAGCCCAGTATTATGGTAGTTGGGCAGAGTTTAGAGCTCAAACTTGGGGATTAATCATAACAGCAATATCTGCGCTTCCGTTTATGCCGTTCAAATTTATTGCTCCCGGCGCTGTCATGGTTGGATTATCAGATGGAAAGAAATTTGGCAGAGTAGCCCTAATTGGTCCTCTGACTAATTTGGTGATGGGTTTTTCGTTTCTACTCTTCTCTATGTTTTACGATCCATTCAATCCACTCTTTGCTATCGGAGCATCATTTAATGGTTGGATAGCGATGTTTAATTTGCTACCATTTGGTGTATTGGATGGACAAAAAATCTTTGATTGGAACAAATTAGTATGGATAGTTGCAATGGCAGCTGCTATGGGATTATTCATAATAGCATATCTATAATACTGTTGGATTATAATCGTGTGTTCCAAAAGGATCTCTAGTAGTTCGTTCGTTCTAGCAACAGTAGTTACCTATCTCAACATTTCTATTCAATTCTTTTGGTACCAATTTAAAGAACATACTAATCTAAGGCGCTAGGTTGTATATACCAACCTAAAAGTAAGAAGTGATTAACTAATAATCATATAAAATAGAAATAGAGGTAATAATGACGGTCTGAACATAAATTGTTCTTAGTTCTTGTACTCCTATCTGTATTTGTATTCTGGTCTATAAGTATACTATTTACCTTTTCCATTTCCATTCCCATTGACGGTTTTACGATCCATGGGATTTCCCTGGATAATATACCAAATGATCTTCCAAAGATCGGAATTACATCTCATAGAAACGGGAGTTATGTATATCTTTCTCCGGAATTAACCATAAAAGGTACTTCATCTGATACAGGTAATACTAATTGCACGATTTATACATCTATAAACAATGTTCAACCATTTCAAAATGCTTCTGCAACTGGTTCACAAGGAGAACAAGACTTTTCTAATTGGAATTCTACCTTTTTTAATGCAACTAATTTGCTAAGACTCGGAAAAAATACGATCACTTCACTTATTGTTTGTTTGAATGTTAATAGTAATTCACCTACATCGTCCTCTCATTTAATAAATCTTACAGGGCTGCCCGGTGACGATAATCAATCTAGTTTATCATCAGTTTCTAGAGTGATGCATGATAGCTTAGAGAACAAAATAGCTGAACAACACAAAAGTTCTGACCAATCAAGAACAAATCTCCAAAATAATCCATACGCAACACCGATGCATCATGATAATGATCAAAGCCAAAGCCAAAGTACATTATCTCCTAATAGTGGCCAGAGCACAACCGGAAATCCTTGAGCATGTTACATAATCCCTTCTAAAAATGAAATAAAAGTAATAGTAAGTGACTACAGAGAAATGACTTCATTATCGCAAAATCCTCTCATTTAATAGGGCTCAGTTTATCGTAATGCCTTTCATAATACCACTTTTAGTTGATATGATTCGATTTCAAATAGTAGATTTGATAAAGATAAGAATCAGTAGAATTATAGAATACCTATGGAAGAATATATCGCTCATTCTTTGAGCAGAATACTTTTGGCATCTGGAAGCTAAATTTCCCCAGATTCTAATGATTCCAGAATATCAAAAATGTTCGTCTCTTCTGATTCTGTTACGTTCAGATTTGTAAGATGAATCTCTAGGGAATCAATAATCGACAGTGCGTCAGCAATATAATTATTATAGCTAGGCATATCAGCTGTGTAATAGAAATAGTACGCAAAATTAGTACCCGGGACAATGGTCCCTATTTCTTCAGTTAATAACATATCTCCGGTGCCTGGATCGCTGTGACTATATAGCAATGAATAAGCGGGATTACCTGCTAACTGAGGAGGAGAATTCAAATCTGGCGACATAGCAGTTGATATGAGTGTAAAATTGAGGGTGTTACCTCTATAGCTTTGAATAACCTCAGCAAGATATGTATCTAACGTTTCATTAACGTTAAAAACGTCTCTTGCGATCCCAAGATATGCGGCTCCGCTTTCAGCCATCGGCTCAAATAAAGTGATAAAGACAGTGCGTTCTTCTGGAGATTTAACGGGATCAGAGTACTTCCAAGTAGCTGGATATAACAGACTTATACCGTAAGTAGAATTTTCATATACTAACATATCATTGCTTTGGATACTAGATGCTGAAATATCAGTATCATTTTGGGGCATAGAAAATAAAGGGACGGTTGTTGTTGTTGTTGTTGTTATTGAACCATCCTGTATAGTACCATTAGAAATAGTATCAGAAATAGTATCATTGTTAACGTTACCGTTTATGACGCTCACTTCGCCTATAGAAAATAGTTGAAAGGAATCGATCATACTTTCTAAAGCAGGAACAAACAGATCATATCTTGATTCCTCTGTATTAAACAATAAATAATATACTCTATTGTTGTCGCTATCTAAAGCCCCTACCTCCATAAGTTTTCTATCAGTACCGTTTGCTGAGTCCGTAAAGACTATTTCATAAGTTGGAAGTCCAGAAAGTGTATTACCAGTATTAGAGGATACAAGATCGAAGTTCAACCTACTTTCTCTATATCCATTAATCATACTCCTTGAGTACTCATCAATTAAAAAAGGGGTTTCAAGTTCTTCTATACCTATCTGTAGGAAAGTAACGGCGTTAGGGTCATCTGAGATTGGAGGAAACATATTGACAATCGGAATTATTGGAGCATCAGTAGGCGCCTGTACTTCTTGATAGCTCCAATCAGATGGATAATTCATCCTTATACCATATTCGGAATTATTGTATTGCAAGAGGGTATCTTCATCGATACTTTCGTCGCTATCTCCCAACGACGACCCTGTATTGTTTTCTTCTTCATCATCATCTTCGTCCTGTCCACTAGATGCAAACATTAGTATAGTTTCAGACGGCAAAGTAAGAATATTTGAAATCAAAAATAAGGACAGGATACTAAGGGTCATAAGCAGGACATACAATGAATGAGATTTATGAGAATAATGTACTTTCTTAGAATTTTCCCGATATGCACCATCGTTGTTCCCTTTCATACTTCTATTGGATATATAATAGCTATTATCCTTCATTTACCCGGGAGAAGTAAGTACAAATGATCTAACTATTAAGCTATTCTATTATAGAAATAATAAATAGAGAACGATACTCCTATAAAGGTTATATAGTTAGTCAGTCACTTTTTATTTTGTATGGATACTATCTCTCTCAAGAGATCCTTTGCTCTTATGATCCTAAGTATTTTGGGTGTTACTTTACCTGCACTTGAGCCGTTTAAAGATGGGAATGGCGATATTCATGCAACAATAACTACTATGAATAGTCAAGAAGCCATTTCGAATATTACCGCTGTTACCACCGACGCCATTATCTCCGATTTATTTAATAAGGTAAAGGATTCAGTTATTGAGATAATCACTGTAGGTGATGTAATTAATCCAAAAATAACTATCGATGGCGCTCCTCTAGTATACGGTGGCGGCGGTTCTGGCTCTGGTTTTGTTTTTGATATAAATGGAAATATAGTTACAAACTATCACGTTACACAGGGAGCAGATGTTATTTATGTCAAGTTCTCTAGTGGCAATAGCTATCCAGCAACAATAATTGGTGAAGATCCATATTCTGATCTGGCTGTAATACAGGTTGATTCATCTGCATTATTCAGAGAAAATCTAAAGCCATTACAAATTGAAAATTCATCAGAGATGCATGTTGGACAACAAGTGTTTGCCGTTGGCAGTCCACGAGGCCTCACCCTTTCCGTAAGCGAGGGCATAATTAGCCAGATTAATAGAATAGACCTAAATATAATAACTGGAAGATTCTGGACAGGGGGTCTCATTCAAACAGATGCAGCCATAAATCCTGGTAATTCAGGTGGACCTCTTTTGAATTTACAAGGCGACGTTGTTGGAGTGAATGAATACGGTTTAGTTGACATAGCAACTGGAGCATCCGAACAAGGATTAAACTTTGCCATAGGACCTGCCACAATTCAAAGAGTAATACCCGAGCTGATCTCACAGGGTACATATGAGCATCCATGGCTTGGCATAGAAATTGCAGATGTTACTCCGCTGTTTGCAGACTCAGTTGGTTTATCGGACGCTAGAGGAGTATTCATAAAAAATGTAGCTTCAGAAGGTCCTGCAGAAAAAGCAGGAATAACACCCTTTAGTATTATCTTTTCAGTTGACGGTAACGTTGTAAGAGACAAATCTGAGCTCATTGATTATGTAGAAAACAACAAACTACCGGGTGACGATATATCCTTGAATATAATTACATCCGATGGAAACAGAAGTGATATTACCTCTGTACTAGAACAGAGAGAAGAGCCCTTCTAGTATTCGTTTGACTCCAAGCTGGTAATATGCATGGTACACCTGACATATTTAGTCTCACCTGCTAACAATACAGTGCTGGTTTCAACTACGGTTGACAGAATCCAAAGAGATCGATGTTCAAAATCGAAAATAATGAGTTTTACTGTTGGCCTCCAAGCATTTCAGCTCGAGTCTCTTCTTCAATCACACGAGGTGGTATTTCTTAATTGAATATTATCAAAAAAATCTACACTTCATTTATTTCTTGATTTCTCTTCTAAGCTCCCAAGTGGCAGCGCAATGCTTTTGTATCCCTATGAGGATTTTTTATCATGAGTCGTTCGGCAAAAGAATGGTCAAGTCCACAAAACGCTTTAGCATACCTAAATGTAGCTGACACTCTTCCACACCGCTCAGAAGGTGAATCTGTCATGATAGATCATCTACCTGAAGATACAAAACGAATCTTGGATCTAGGGACAGGGGATGGAAGATTAATCAGACTGATAAAGGCGAATCGACCAGAAATAGAAGCAGTGGCTATAGACGTATCTCCAACAATGCTGAGATCTGCAAGGGAACATTTTGCTAACGACTCAAAGGTCAAAATTATAGAACATGATCTCAGTCAACCTCTTCCAGATGATTTAGGTTACTTTGATGCTGTTGTATCAAGTTTCGCCATCCATCATCTTAAGCATGAACGTAAGCGAGAACTCTACGAAGAAATTTATGATATTGTCAATCCAACAGGAGTATTCTGTAATTTAGAACATGTTGCATCACCCTCTGTAGAATTGCATGTCAGATTTCTTAATGCAATTGGATATAGTCCAGAAAAAGAAGACAGGGCTAATAGATTGTTACCAATGGAAATCCAGTTAGGGTGGCTGAGAGATACAGGATTTGTAGAAGTGGATTGTTATTGGAAGTGGCTTGAAATGGCTCTGCTAATAGGATATAAAGCATGAATGCCTAACTATTCGTAAACTAGTGATTGAGCTTTCTAACCAATCAATACTACCACCTCTTCTTGCTATATATCCATCCAAATTGATTGCAATGAAAACAGACGTCTTAATGGATAATAAAAGCTAAGAACAATAGAATTTAAAGTGTATGATAAGGCGTAGAATTTTGTCAAAGGACGATAGCTTGTTTCAATATCTAGCTGAACTTTTTGAGAAATAATAAAGTGGCTATCATCATTGATGATCTAGGAGGTGTTGATCCGCCAGGTCCCCAGAGGCATTTATAGTAACGCGAATACGGTTGTTCGACAAGGTGAATATATGGATCAACCCGGTAACTCATGACACTAATTATATCAGGATAAATCCGAAGAAGAAATGAAGTCAGGGTGTAAAAGAACCTAAGTTTGTAAACGGAAGATTCAATATGGAAAGAATGGCTGAAAATATCTAGAGAAGGTCATACTCTATAATATCACTATTCATCCCGTTATGGTGTATTGTATCCTTGTTGGAAAGTATTTTTCACATATTAGGACATCATGAAAAAATGAGCTATACTAGTACTCAGGTATTCACAGCTATTTGTAATTGACAAAATTTTAAGAGTAAAGAAGCTATTAGAGTACAGAAGCTATTTTAGGTTTAGTTAAACTTAAGAATACAGTCCTATTGTCACAATTATCAACTACTCGCACTGACAAATTTGGAAGAAATGT
>JAATVS010000226.1 GCA_014523695.1 Nitrososphaerales archaeon TH5895 | reverse complement strand
CACCTTTACGATCTTTATTTTTGTCTCCTTGGCTGGGGTTAGCTACTCTATCACGGTTATCAGCCGCATCACCTACTCCATCTCTATCTGTATCTGCTTGATCCAGATTAGGATTTTTGGGAGCGTTGTCACACTCGTCACCTTTTGTGTCATGATCAAAATCCTTCTGATCCTGATTTGGTATGTTAACACAATTGGTTCAGACTACGACTTCTACCTGCTCTGCTTCAAGAGATATCTGACTTCTACCTGTTAGGCTTAGACCAGTTAGCAAGTAAACCAATTCACTTATCCTATCCCTCTCTTGCCCGTTCCTGTTGTTGTTGCTGTTCTGTAGTAACATTACCTGACTCGAAGCTGGTTTGTTGAGCGTCATTTTGGCTAGAACTAGCTTGGGTGATTACGATTACGATTCTTGTAGTTTCCGTCTTCAGTATATTCTCCGGATCTCTTCCATGAATCTTTGGAATATTGCATTATCCAACCATGATCAATATATCCCTCGAAGAGTTTTGTAATCGTGGGGCATATCTGCTCCTTCTTTATGGTTCTTGAACTGTTGTCTTCTATTTGGAAGTATTGATTCAGATAATCTAATCTGAATGTATAATTTAGGTATTCCCGCTCTGTAAAGGTCCGTTACAAACGCAGGCGGTAAATATCCAACCAAGGAATGGTCAAATAATTGTTCCTACGTATGAGAGGGAGAAGGGCTATGGCTTTACTGTTTACTGTTTACTTGGAGGTCCCTTCTGACATACATCGCCTATACCATCTTTGTCTTTGTCTTTTTGATTCGGATTAGCTTTGGTAGGACAGTTATCAGCGGCATCACCTATTCCATCCCCATCAGTATCTGTTTGACTTGGGTTAGGAACATTGGGAGCGTTGTCGGTTTTATCAGGTATGTTGTCGTGATCTCGATCCGGAGACGATTGTTGTGGTTCCTTTGACTGCGGTCCTTTTACTGGTGCCGGATCGCAAGCGTCACCTTTACGATCTTTATTTTTGTCTCCTTGGCTGGGGTTAGGTATGTTAACACAATTGTCGGCTTTATCAGGTATGTTGTCGTGATCTCGATCCGGAGACGATTGTTGTGGTTCCTTTGATTGAATTACAGGTTGCTGTCCAGGATAGACTGGCGCAGTAGAAGGATGTGGATCACACATTTCACCTATACCATCATGGTCTATATCCCGTTGATCTGGATTGTATGTATCAGGACAATTATCTATTTCGCCTCCCTGATCACCTACAAAATCTTCATCGGGATCCATGAGTGTAGCCGTAGCCGGGTGCAAATCACATACATCTCCTATTTCGTTTTTATCTCTATCACTTTGATCTGGATTATATAAAGAAGAACAATTGTCTAATTCATATCGCTCATTTCCTACACCATCTCCGTCAAGATCTAGAAACGGCGTGGGATCACAGCTATCATCTATACCATCACCATCTGAATCTCTTCCCGTAAGAGCAGGACAGATATCTGTTAGCTGAGTAGTTGAGCTATTACATAAAATATTTCCCATAAAGGTTCCATCAAGCTGAAAGGGTTCGACTATATCCTTCACAGAGAATTGTACGCCATTTCCACACTTGCCAGTAATTAAGACATCACCAGCATTATATGCTGCACCTTGGTTTGAGTCAACAGATGAGGAAGAAGAAAAAGTTAAAGGAGCATATCCTGCAGGACATTTGACAATAGCTCTGCTAATCTGTAACGTAAAGCCTTCTGGATAGATGGAACCAGATCCACTAGATCCTTCCATTGAAGGACCAATATCTGTAGAATATAATCTTACCAGACCTGCTCCAATTATATCAGCATATGCTCCTCTTGGATGTCCTAATGCGTTGAAGGTGATTTGGGCCGAAGATGATGATGATGATGATGCCGAATTATCACCATTGTCATTATTACTGCATCTGATAGTTCCTATTCCCGTTCCATCAAGAACCACAACAGGATCAGTATGGCTGCCAACTGTTTGTCCTTCGACTTTCATCATCTTATCATCATCGTCAACTGCTATGCCAATTGTCATCATCATCGCTACTGCTGCTGCACCGACGATTATTGCCAAGACAAACCATGATGACGGCATTGTGGACTATGACTATTAACGGTGTTGTTGCTATTATTCTTGTCCGTAAAATCTATAATAACATGGCCTATTTGCGAGTATAAGACGGGGTAAGGATCACTAGCCACTCGGAGCTTGTATGGAAGCTGACGTACGTACTGCTTTTATCAAAAGCAAAAAACTGTCCTGCTAACTTAACTTATCATCACTTTTCCAGTCATCCACGGATGAATAGTGCAATAGTAATCGACCAAACCAGTATCGTTAAAAGTATGTTCAAAAGTCGATCCTATTTGCATCAGACTGGAATCAAAATGCAGTTCTGAACCAGCATCTGCTTCCGAAGGACTACCCTCAGTCACGGTATGAATTGCAATGTCGTTATTCGTCCATCTGACCGCACTTCCACTTGAAATCTGAATCTCCGGAGGAACATAAAACTGTCCATTATCTGGATTCGAAGAACCATTGACAATTTCTACTTGGGTAGTAGTGTTATACCGTTGCTGTTGTGAATATGCTGATTCTAATTGCATTACTGGTTGGATAAACAGTAGTAATAATAGAGCAGCACCAGCTAGGACAACGCCGACGCTGAGAGACATGGCTGTAGAATTGCTTGTCTTGGAACTCATTTGTGAATACATTCTTAGATTATGATTTATACATATCTTTAAACTGGCAAGGGCTACAGGTATTTTCTGCTGGAATTCACAAAAAGGGAGAAGGACAAAATCTTGAACCGCTCGGGAAAGAATCTCATCACTGGTGGATTCAGCCGCCTCATGTATTAGGTAGAAAAATGAGCTGGAAGCCCATTTGCAGCGCGGTTGTGATTTTGGATAAACTAGCGATGAGAATGTCACAATCAGCATCTTCATCCGAGAACTGTTACATTGCAATGAAATCTTATTGCTATTTCGATATTGATAGGAAACCTGCTTTTGTTCTATTGCGATTTATATCGCCAGTGATATTTCACGCTCAGGACTTTGTTACTAGTAGATTAGGTAGCTCCCTTTTTTCTGGTCAGAGAATCCTATTTGAACTTATTTCCGGTGCCCCTTGTTCCTATACCTCTGATAGGTTAATCTAAAAGAAGGTACAGACGGAGTTTGTAATTATACTCTTACTAATTAAGTAGTCACGAGTCGTTCTTTTCTTGCATCAAACTTACTATTCATTTATTGCCAGATGTCTCACCATCACTGTTACTATCTGATTCGCCTTCTCCATCTCCAGAATCATTACCATTATTTGTACTTCCTTCTTCTTCTCCATCTCCATTGCTACCAGTGTTGTTTTCACTTGAATCTTCTGCTCCTTCGGTTATCTCGAGTTCGTCTAGAGAAATCTTTTGTCCATTTATGCCAATTAATGTGTTAGAATGATGCGTATTTTGTTCGGACGCTCCATCACGCAAATACAGCGCCTGGTATGGGTCTGGGATATTTGCTATAGTATTGTTGTATACCAAGTTCTCAAAAGAATCTTCATCTACATCTATCCCACTCCCGCTGTTTGAAACGGTGTTGTTGTAAATTTCATTATTATGCGATTCAGAAACGACTATTCCCTTATCTTCATTGCTAACAAAATTATTTCTAGCTACAGAATCGAACATATTTCTGCTAAACATAATACCCATTTTTGTATTATTGAACACTTTGTTATCTTCTATTACTATGTTATAACAATCCAAAGAACAGATTATGCCAATTGAACCATTGTCGTGTACTGTATTATTTTTAATAGACATATCATGCGTTCCAGTATGAGGATCTAATCCATAATGGATATTGTTATGAATATGATTATTTTCAACCTTCATTCCACCAACTCCCTTTGAGTAGAAAGCAAAGTAAAGATCACGTATGTTGTTTCCACTTACTATGCTACCATCTCCACCCTCGTACCTAAGTCCTGTGCGTCCACCCCCATAACCTGATTCGTATCCAAGAGATACTAGTTCTGAATCTATAATGTCAGTGGTCCCTGTAGCATCATTATTAACAACAATATAGGGTCTGGGGGTGCCAATGTGAACATCCTCACCATTTCTATGAGAGTCTGGGCTTGGGGTATAATTATTTGTATTAGGATCCCATGAACTTATCTTTGTTGAATCAATCTTCAAACTACCGGATATTAAAATTGGATAAGCAGTTTCTCCGTCTGCGAGTATCTTAAGCCATGAGGTGTCGCTGGAGTTGATATACAAAATAGCATTTTGAGCCACAGTAATCCCTGAATTTAATATCCATCCTTTGTCAATATTTGCGTCTTTACGTATTACGTCTGGATTTTTAATTTGACTATCAATCTGTGTCAAGTTAGCAGTCTCACAATTGATTGTAATCATTCTTTCTTCTGAATCAAATGTCACACACTCAGAAGTGGTACCTAATGAGGAAGGAGATGACAAGTCGGCTGATGAGGCACTGACTGACTGACTGAAGGTGAGGGTTAATGCAAAAATTGACGTTGCAAGTAACACAATAGCTGGACTCATTTTATTTTGAGATTTAGTATAATTATTTTACACAGTTTATGTTTATATAAATTACCGTAGAGTTTTGAAAATTTTCGATGGTATGAATTGTCAGAATTTTTTTATAGTGAGTACTTTAGGCTAACTATAAGACTATAAAAAGAGTTATTATATATGATATTTTTAAAAGAGCCCGTGTCTAAATCTATACCACTACCACTAGCTGAAACGGTATTATTGTAAACCTCATTATTAGAAGATTCAGAAATAACAATCCCCTGGTCTTCGTTGCTGACAGTATTATATCTGACAATAGAATCAGTCATATTTCGGCTAAGGTTCCCACTAGCTTTTATGTTGGACTTCTGAAGGCGAATCACAATAGTTCTAACTTGTCTGTATTTTTTTCAGCCAAACTTAGTCAAGATGTAGTTAGTCGGTATATGTTAGAAGGGTGACCGGACGAATACCATGTTCTACTTTAGACATACCACTGGCTCTGAAATGACAATTTAAATCCCGAGGTCACATCATATGAAAAGTCTCCTGTCATTTTTCTTTCGACTCTTCTAAAAACATTAAATATGATACACATTAGGATATTCACCCACTCAAAGCGTCGAAAATCACTGGAATTGTTAGATGTGACACGGGAAAGCAGAGGTATGCTTATTCATAGTCATTCATTTTCATTGCTATTCTCATCCTGATCCTCTTCCTCATTGTTACCGTCGCTGTCCCCGTTCACCTCATTCTCTTGTGCATCCTGATCTCCAGCTCCGACTTCATCCTCATCAGTAACTGAAGGAGTAACGGTGTCCGAAGGTGCAGGAGGAGGGGCTCCAGCAGTAGTAGTGGCTGCTTCTGCTGCAGGCAATACTCTGTATAAGCTTCCTCGTCCTTCTGTTTCTCGATCAAAGGTAAGAATATACAAATTACCATCAAGTCCAGTTTCTATATCACTGATTCCTGTAAAACCTGTACCAAATGTCACAGCAGAGATTTCATCATCACTATCTGCAATTAGATCACTCAATAAGGGGTCATTTGCCAGATTTATCCCAGTTCTATCAGCATTTGGTTCAAAATAAAAAAGTGTGCCGCTGGTTACATCTCCCACAAATATTCCATTTTCAAAGCTGGGTCCAAATGCTGTTGAATTGAAAAATTCAATATCAGTGACTCCCCTTGATTCCGCCCAGCTAAAGACAGGGTCAGCATATTGTGAGCCAGGTATATTTACTAAATTTGATTCAGATACTCCTGTGTTAGCAGCTATTGGACCCATGACCGTTTTCCATCCACTATTAAATCCCGGTTCTACCAGATTAATTTCATCAAAAACATCCTCACCATTTTCTGCATCCCACAGTTTTCCTGTCACAGGGTCAAAATCGATTCCGAAACTGTTGCGTATGCCGTAGGCATAGTATTTACTTAAAGGATCAGCCGGCTCACTTGATAGTGGATTGCCAGCACTAGGAGATCCATCTGCAGGATTAACTCTAAGTATGATACCTGTATCATCAGGAGCAGGGCCGCTTTGGAAGTTTTGAAGCTGCCCCTCTCTTTGCATTTCTCCGACAACTACGTAAAGCTGGTTATCTGGACCAATCTTTAATTTTCCTCCTTGATGGTTAGTTCCAGGGCCAGACGGAAGATCTACAAGTAATTGAGGATTTGTAAGAGAGGTACCATCCCGTGTATAACTATAAACCCTGTTTCTTACATCCCCTTCAGTTGGTATCCCTTCAACCTGGGCTCCACTCTCTGACACATAGAGAAAGACTTTATTGTTCATTACCTCAATTCCCAAAAGTCCACGTTCGTTGTTGCTTTCAACTCCTTGTAGCTGTAGCACGGGTTGAGGTTGCAATTGACCATTTGAGATGAGTCTGACACTTCCTTCTTTTTCCAACAAAAAGATATTATTCTCATCTAAAAATGCAATACTGGATGGAGATGATAATCCATCTAAAACTAATTCAGCTGTTAGATTGGGTTCATTAATTGAGGGTTGCGCTAATGCCGGAGCTGGAGAACTAATGTAAAGTGATATAATAACAGATAGAGCTGTTATCAGTAATGATGTCATCATATCCTTTGTTTTATCTACATAATTATGATATGTCATGTCGCTAGCTATATGGTAACTGACTGGAGAACTCTGATAACTGTGAAAGCACGCTGGTTATCTGCGTATTTGTAGGAGCTCGCCATACAATCAAGGTTTGTTCGTCTCCAGTTCCACTCTGTCCTCCTCTAAGGTCCTGAAAGTTATGCACGCTATCTATAAGAAAACCTCTATTTTGTAAATCACTTGTATACTGGGAAATGTCCTGAGTGGGAACCATGAGAATGCCAACAGTCTCAGAATCCTCTGTTGTTTGCGGCAAGTCACCAGCACTACTACCATTGTCGCTAACACTGATGTTACCTCTCATAATATAGCCATTATCGTATTCTACGGTATCGGCGTAACTAAATTCTCCTACGTCATTAAATGTATAATTCCTTGCTTCAAATTCCGTAAACTCACCTGTCTGATAAATAGGACTGACACTTTCGGAATTGCTTGTTACTATTATATCATGTTCATGTCCCACATCACCATTGAACCATATTACATTTGTTCCCTTACTTATAGCAGCAGTTTCAGGAACGAATGATTGAGCAATAAATCTTGCTTCATCATCCTCACCTGGTCCATGATGCCCTTCATTTGGAATTAATATCACAAGATTCTTACCATTATCTGAGAGAGTATATTGTTTGTTACTAAAAATATCAGTTGCAGCATTAGACGCACTGTTATTTGCCACCGAAGGCTGCATAATCTCTGTTGGACTGCCTGTCGAAACAGAGGTAGATGCATTAACGTCCTTAAATAGTAAAATAACTCCCATTGATGCAAGAGATAGAGCAATTAAGGAGGATGCCACCCAGCGCCTATTCAATTTGTCACCTGCTATCCTTTTTCTTCATATATAACTTGCATGTATGCAAAGCAACACACTGTAAATTCGAATTATTGAAGAGATAGGCAGCATCGCCGGTATCCGGGATGATCCTGGTGCTAAACGCTGTCGATGCTATAAGTGAATAATCCCGAAACTTTCTACCGAAATGTCATTGGTTGCAATATACTTGACGACACAATCTCTTTGTTTCTGATGAAAGGATTTATAACAGTAAAATTTAAAGCTTGTAGGTACATTTGGATTCAATAAAATAAGATGACATGTCTTGACTTAACGTGTTGGATAACTTTACCATACTAATTATATATAGATCTCAGTGGTACGAGAAAAAGTGTCTATTTGATAGAAAGAGAACGCAATAATCCAAAAGAAAGAGAACGAGGATATAAAACCAAAATTACTCTAATGACGGTTATTCTTATGATATTTACTACATTATCTTTAGTATTTGGACTATCATTATCATCATTGCAGTCGCAGTCGTATCTTCCTTTCTCTATACCGTCAACACCATTGGAGTCCACATCTGTTTTCGCCTCTTCACAAGAGCCAGAGTTTCCTCTGAGATATAATGAGGACGTAGGCAATCCTGTCTTTAATCTGCCTGGTTTTACTTCAGAGGTGGTAGCTGAGGGACTGGCATTACCGACCACTATGGCGTTCTTGTCTCAGAATGATATACTAGTACTGGAGAAGGACAAAGGAACTGTAATGCGAATCATAGATGGGGTGGTACAACCTCAGCCTCTTCTTGATGTCAACGTAGCAACAGAGGTTGAAAGATGTATGTGCGGGATTGCTGTATCTCAAAACAATGAGACAGGAACGACGAATGTGTTCTTGTATTACACTGAAGCGGATGCCTTAGGTGCTGCGATAGGAAATAGAGTGTATAGATATGAACTCCAAGAAGGCGCTCCAGGATCAGCTGGTAGCTTGGTTAATCCGATGCTACTTCTGGATTTACCTGCGGATCCCGGTCCTCGTCACAATGGTGGAGTTATCAAGATTGGATCGGATGGTAACTTGTACATGACTATCGGAGACGTAGACAAGATAGAAAGCGAAACGGAAGCGCAGAACGAGCCGGATGTCCCAGCTGATGGAACAGGTGGCATTCTACGAATAACACAGGAGGGTGAACCTGTAATTGATCCTAATACTGGAGATTATATACTAGGGAGCGAATATCCTCTCAATCTGTATTATGCGTATGGCATACGTAATAGCTTTGGGATCGATTTCGACCCTGTCTCTGGCTACTTGTGGGATAGTGAAAATGGTCCTGGACACAGTGACGAGATAAACCGTGTTGAACCAGGCTTTAATAGCGGGTGGAATCAAATAATGGGAATTTATACTCGTGGTGGAGGCGATCCCAGAGAGGGTGCGGGAACTATGGCTTCCGAACAAGGCGAAGGTCTTGTAAACTTTGATGGCAGAGGACATTATCATCCTCCACAACTAACATGGTTGTACACAGTTGGACCTACTGCAATCAAGTTCTTAAATTCGGGTAATTATGGTACTGGCTATCAAAATGAAATGTTTGTTGGAGATGTTCATGCTGGAAATATGTATCATTTTAAACTTAATCAAGATAGGACAGAACTCGTACTTGAGCCCCCTTTAGATGACAAGATAGCAGATACAGAAGGAGAGTCTGTTTCAGATTCTGCATTATTCGCAACTGGATTTGGTGGAATATCTGATATTGAAATAAGTCCATATGATGGATATATGTATGTAGTATCATTAGGACAGGGTAAGATCTTTAAAATATTGCCTACTGGCGAAGTTCCTCCTCCTTCTCTACCCACTGCAGTTCCACCTCCTCCAGCTCCACTTCCTGCACCACCTGCACCACCTGATGTAGAGGAGGAAGTACCTGAACAAGAAGATGAGGAGGATGAGGAGGTGGCTGATGAGGATGAGGATCAAGGTGAAGACGAGGGTGATGGTGATGGGGATAATAATAGCGATGGTGATGAAGGCGGCGATAATTAAGCGGGACAGAGATGAAGAAGAGGAATAATAATCGCAGTTGTTGTACTAAATATATAACGATAGATATCGTATTGAAAAGCGAGGATAAACTTTGTGAGATGGAATATCCTAACAATAGAAAATCACTAAGGCAGGCCAATCTGAATCAATCCTAAAACGGGATTTCATGGTTCAGGATATATT
>JAATVS010000225.1 GCA_014523695.1 Nitrososphaerales archaeon TH5895 | reverse complement strand
TGAATATTGCCTTTAGTATGACACATACATTCACATTTACTACCTATCGAAAAACTGTTTCTACGTTTCAACTCTGATAATGACCTGCAATCACTGTATAAACAACCACTTATAAACCAATGGAGAATCGTTTTAGCTACCACAGATAAATGCTCGAAGATGCTAATGAATATCTTTGGGAACGAACTATTCTTTTCTAATCAAGGAAATCTCTAGATATCTCTTAGGGGTAGCATTTGAAGCTAAATCATTGCGTGGTGTTAGTGGAATGCATATTTTAAAACTCAAATAGTAAGAAAGCCATCATTATGATACCACTTTGGTTAACAGAATTCAATGTTCACCAGATTGAATTATTTACGGTGAGCTTCCAGGCGTCCTTAAAATTTCTAGGTTCTTCAAGTTGCCAAATAGAACTACTTGATTTCTGTCACTATCATGTTTATCTTGTAATTTGTAACTCATGTTATTGGTGTGCATCTTATTTCAAAATTGACGGCTTAAAGTCATTATCTCCATTCTCATCAAATGTTCTTGATTGTCATTTTTCAAATTCCCTAAATATTGAGCTGATACCTTCCGTGAGAATGAATGTTCGGTTGATTGGGTAAAGGGAGCTGTAAAAAAATTATTTGCACTATCTCAGGTTATTTAATTGAATCCTGTCTCTGATTTCCCTGAAATGGGCTAGGTTCACTCACAATTTTGTTTATTTACATCCACACACAAAAGAGATATACTAGAGCCATGAAGTAGAATCGCTGACAACGAATACTGCCCCGGCAAAAATTAAACCAAGCAGATGGTTTTATGTAATAGGCATTATTGTTCTCATAGCAGGGCCTGCAATATCTAGTGCAATCGTATTCTCGACTTTATTTTCTAATATAGGGAGTATGACAGAGATACCATCAATTCAGATAGTAGTACCAGGCTCCAGTGATATCACACTTCCACAACCTGGAGAATATACAATATTCTATGAGTATCGATCTATGGTGGATAATAGGATATATTCTACCGATCAGGATATACCAGGTATTATAGTCAATATCGTATCAAAAGACACGGGGGATGAAATTCCGCTATCTACCCCATCCACAAGTAGCACCTATACAATCGGAGGTCGTTCAGGAATTGGACTTTTTGATTTTTCTATAGATAAACCTGGAATATATGAGATCTCGGCATCGTACCCTGCTACTAACGGGCAGCAAGAGGAGCAGACGCAAGAGATCGTCTTAGCTGTTATCCACAGCAGCGTTATGGATCACATATTTGGCAGTATTATGGGTACAGTTGCGGGTGCTATGGCCATTGTGTTGGTACCATTCGCAGCAGGTATTGCATTCATTATTATAACTTTCTTAAAGAGACGAAAAGCAAGAACAAGAACAACAGCACAATGATGCTGAAAAATAGAGATCTTACAACAAGCTAATTTACATTTGTTGGTCAAATAAGACATAGGTAGATACCTCCCTGGGAATCAATAGCGACTCAGTATCTGGCAATAAAAGTATCACAATCTTCGGACTGTATGTCAACAAAGGTTAACCACCTCACTTCAAATTGTGATACTTTCTCGCTAAAGATATTATGTTTCTCTATCTGGTAACGGAATAGAGGAAAATAAAGTACTCCCTTCTTTAGGCTCCTCATCGTCCACTGTCTGAACTACAATCTATACAATCTTCCTGATCCAGTGTTCGTTGTCAACATCCTCGCGAATATCACCAAATAATAGGAAGAAAGGAAAAATTATGCACAAAGCATTACATATAATTTTGATATTATTTCATTAATGATCAATTAATTGAGGCCAAAATTTGAGCCCAATATTGCAATCTATCATTCCTTGCGATAAAATTAATGCTCCTGCATTTTTTTTACATATTATGATATTTCTTTTGGTGTTCTCCCAATGTATCTAGACTATCGAATCGCTGCTTACATATATCGCATGTCAGTGGATTAAGATTAGGTTCGTCGTAGTCTACGCCTGGCTCGCCTTGCATATACCAGTACTGGATATATAGTATTTAAAGATAGGATAACAAGAGAAGTTATTGCGCTAGATCAGACTTTTTTTGAATGACATTTTTGTTATTTGCAAGTAAGGAGCGCTTCAAAACGAATCGCTTTAATATACATAACTTGCATAGGTCATTGGCCTAAAAACCTGCTTGACACGAACTTTAATAAATGATAATGCGGCAAATAGAGTGATTCTATGGGAACCAAGGGTACGACAAAATGTCAAGTTTGTAATTTTGAGGTTGAAGTAACAGAAATTATTAATGGGGCCAACTTTGATGAACATTATTTGAGTTGCGGCCATATACAGAACGTGAGTAAACTGACAGAGCAGGATTATAATTTGTCTCAAACCTGCACTATTTGCGGACTAACTGCTCGTAACAAAAAGGAACTTGATGCTCATGTTAATAACGCCCACTCCCCTAAATTAGAACCATAATATTTACGTGTCAGGATTGATAAAAATATTCTGCAATCAATAGCTAACTCATACAATTATGTTTACAAGGGACCCAATGTATTAGCTGAAATACTAGATCGAAAGGGTGCAGATGATCAATTGAATTGACAATTGAATATTTAGTGTGACCCTGCTATTATACGGCACCATTGAACATTGTAGCTAAAGTATTAACCGTGTCACGTATTGAGCGGTAATTCAGTCTTAATTCAAGTGCGATTTCACAGATTTGATCAGGTCGTTCATACCTATCGGTTTTCTGATAAAGCATTCTTTGTCCTTCAGATCCGGAAATATTTTTCTGAACTCGTCGTAATATTCTTCAAAGGCAGTCATAAAACATACCTCGGTTTTATCATCAATCTGTCTAATCTTCTTATACAGTTCAAATCCATTCATCTCAGGCATTTTAATGTCGAGCAGTAATAAGTCGTACATTCCTGCTCTATAGTTAGATAATGACTGTAACGGGTCATTATACGTATCAACAATAAAACCTGCGCGTTCAAGGACTTTTTTGAATAACTGTGCAATGTCCTCTTCGTCATCAACTAGTAGGATATGTTCATTATTGGTAGTAACAGAATTGCTAAATCGTGTGTCAGTACTAGTTGTTGCGGATACCGACTTATGAAGACCGATGGTATTGAAGTTCGGGGAAACAGAATAAATTAAGAGTTTATGATCAGACAAAGAAGGTGAGGGGAGCGAGAATAATACTTCTTTATTGTGATCATAATAGTGTGGATATTCGAACAATAACTTTGATTTGCAATGAAATGTCATTATTACTTACCCTACTTATATAATATACAACGAGTATATAGGAATTGGCTAACTAGCTATCCTTGAGCAGATACCATGACATGGTGTAATCGATGGACTAAATTCACTTTAAATAGTTTGTGTTCTACTTTAAACCAATAGCTTGGGGATCCCTTACGATATTCCTCCTTATATGAAAGAGAGAAGTGAGAAGGAGGCCATATTTGGAAAGACGGAATTAATTCAGGATCCCCTATCTGTACAAACACTGTTTATTGATATGATAAGATTAGCCAAGCAGGAGGTTTTATTATTA
>JAATVS010000224.1 GCA_014523695.1 Nitrososphaerales archaeon TH5895 | reverse complement strand
AGTCACAATCAAATCCTGCCTCTCTACATGCTAAAGTTTTCATGATCCAATACCCGATGATCTAGTATAATTAATTTGCTAAGCAGCAGCACAATATGATTCTGCAATTAATATTTCGACTTGAGATCATTCTAACATATTCGTTGAATTCTTCAAAGTAAAATTCAAGTTACGCAAGGATGCTGTCTTTTGGACAATTAATTAATGGGGGGGATCATGAATAAACTAATCTAATGAACGAGTATTGGTGAGTTAGATATTACAAATACTTAATATTTTTTCTAAGACGTCTCTGGATTTAGATACAAATATTGATAATGCTTATCGATAGGATATATCACAGCAAACCCCGATATTAATTTCGAATCATGATCTTAGCATTCATATTGCTCTTTGCCTACTCCGGATATAGGATTTATTTTTTTAGAAAGTCAGCTAACAGAACCTGCATTTAAGGTACTCCCACCTATGATAGCCGATAAAACGATACTCTGGTACGGTAAAACAAAAAAAATATCTCTTGCTGTTCTTGGTGGAAACTGCAGCTGCTGCCTTTCATAAAAAAGGTAAGCTTCCGAACTTTGGCGCATATTCGTGCAAGATTCTTTCGGTAACATCGGAGGGATTATTATGTAAGGTTTGTAAGAAATGATAAACTCCTTTTGGTACTTAGGGTAGATGAATGATATAGACTATCAGGGCAAGTGCGATAAGTGTGGACAAACCAGGCCTGAACTCACTGCACCAGTTCTAAAGGACAAAGCATACAGACGGCGAAAAACAACGCATACAATTCTGATACACCAATTGTCTTAGAGGAGAACTTCATAAGAAAGGATAATTTGCGCGTGCACTTAACACCGACCAATCACGTTGATTCTTGAAGACACTAGTGACGATCCTATTTTGATGAGTCAACATTAAATAAATACCGTTATCAGAAGGACTGTAATGAAACTAGCGGTTTCAAAAGTACTTGTTGGTATAGATGGTTCAGATCATTCATTCAGGGCTGCTCAATATGCTTTGGAAATTTCAAAGAAGTATGTGGCTAAATTGATTGCGGTGACAGTCACTTACATGCCAGCAAAATCCCGTATGTCTCAACAAGAAGCGATTGAAGTGGGGGCCGGACTTTCTGAAATGGACAAAGCAAAGACATGGTTCGAATCATTCACTCAAAGTGCAAGAGAGAATAAGATCGATTTAAAAACAGAGCTTGTAAATAGTCAACGGCCAGTAGATTATGTAATATTAGAATATGCCGAAAAGGAAGGTATAGATCTAATCGTCATTGGGACTAGAGGGAGGTCAGGACTCAGTAAAATAGTACTTGGGAGCGTAGCATCAAGAATTGTGACATACTCTCATTTTCCAGTGTTAGTGGTAAAGTAGTATATGCAGAGATGTCTTTATGATAGATGATAATTGACAAGCTAAAGTAAATGGTCTATTCTTTTACTTACGGTATCATTAGTACATCGCAAATCTTTCCGTCGATTGTCTAATTCTGTATGATTCTAATAGAAGTAAGGCCGATATTATAATGGCCTATATGAGTTTTGTGATACTATAATAGATTTGCTCAGTATCAAATGTAAGCGGTGCCAAATAGTAACCAATTTGAAATATCCTAATAGAAGTGATCGCCTCAACCTAAGACGTAGTAGAACCGGTCCACCATCTCAAGAATAAATAAATAGATAATTGAACCATTTCAGGCATATGTCAATAATACTAATTATGATTCAACCATATACTCTAGTTATGTACCGCAAGCTCTTTATTTCGCATTTAGGTCAATGAATTAATGTGAGTTCGGGCGATCTACTTACCGTACCTTTTTCCCTGGCGATGTTACTCGGCGCAATTATCATTTTCTCTCTAAATCCTATGAAAATTTCCTTTGGTTACGACAACAATAACCTCGGTGCCGGCGAGTATCATTACATTGGTACCGACGAAAACGATGAAGCCCCTCAAGGTTTAGATCTGTTGGAAATATGTTGTTCTTGGTCAAATGAGTTATCCGATGCAGTTTTGACATATGCTTTCGTAGACGTAGATGGAATAGATCAGTCAGCTAAGCACGCAGTTGAAGATGCGATAGAAGAATGGGATTCCAAGATTGAAGAATTGGAACTAGAAGAAGTACAACAATACCCCTCGGCGTCTGATATCCAAATAACATTTGAAAGTCTTGGCGGTATTGAAAACGGAGAGGGAGACTACAATTTCAAAAACAATATAGACGATCACCTAACAATTATTCCGACTGCTGGTTGGACTCAATTTAAGTTTACGAATCAAGGACTTATAGAAGGAGTCAAAATAACTATATCCGACGATGTGTTAGACTTAGGATTTGATGATGATATTATTGAGCAGATAGCGAAACATGAGATGGGACATGCTTTGGGTCTTGGACATGCTCATGATGAGGAACGACTGATGGCAGATATAGTTATAGAAGACAGAACGGGGGATGTATCAGAATGT
>JAATVS010000223.1 GCA_014523695.1 Nitrososphaerales archaeon TH5895 | reverse complement strand
GAAATACTTGGGTCTATCCAAGTAGGTCACCGTGTGTATATAGATGATGGCAAAATCAGTTCAGTTGTAAGATCTTTAACTGATGAACACCTTGAGCTTGAAATTCTCTCACCTTCCAGTACTACTGCCAAGATTAAGCCTGAGAAGGGATTAAACTTTCCTGATTCAAATTTGAATTTGCCAGCATTGACGTCTAAAGATATCGGTAATTTAGATTTTATTGTGAATAATGCTACGGCGGCGGGACTTTCATTTATGCACTCTTCTGACGATAACAGGAAGTTACATAGGGCATTATCTAACATTGGAAAACCAGATTTCGGAATTATTGCAAAAGTAGAAACGAGTGATTCTATTAACAACTTGGCAAAAATCTTGCTAGCTGGTCTTGACCTTCCCAACTTTGGGATACTAATTGCTAGAGGTGACCTTGCGGTAGAAGTGGGCTTTGAAAACTTACCTGCAATCCAAGAAGATATCTTGTGTATGTGTGAAGCGGCACAAATTCCAGTCATATTAGCTACGCAAGTGCTTGAGACTATGGCAAAGAGTGGACTCCCCACAAGAGCTGAAATGATAGATGCTGCTTTTGGTCAACGTGCCGAATGTGAGATGTTAAATAAAGGTAAACATATCCTTGAAGCGGTCAAAATGTTATCTCTGATACTGGAATCCGAAGAAAGGCGGCATCTTAAAAAACGCCAGATATTCAGAGAATTTACCAAACAATCAGGATTTCCTTAAGAGGTTTACATAGTACATGAATAGTGCGTTTTTGTGGGACAAAATTCACTCAAAATAGTTAAGTATTGCGGATTCTACGAGCAGATTTGAAGCCTACAAATTGGATCATAGGGCTTATTAACGCTATAACGGGGGCGTTAGTAACATGTTCATCGTACTGCACCAAGTATAATAGGATATACCTTGGACCGTGCCTATTATGAGAACCAAAATGATCAATAATCTTAATCTATAGTTGTATTGGTTTATCTAAACCTTTAATTCGCCCAAGTTCATCTCAAGATAGATTAAAAAAAATCGGTCCGTTGGTTTTGGTAACCTATGAAAGATATAAAGACGAATAGTCGAAATTTATCTTCCTTTGTTACCAGTATTAGGATCTCATATAAAGAATCTTTGAATACGGTCAGCAAATCATATAAAATCTCATTTCTGGAAGGGTGACTATATAGAGTCCACTCTAAGGACCTATCAATTACTCCACCTCTGTCGTGGTACTTGCATCTTTGCGACAAAGGAAGAGTATTATGTATCTAGAAGTTCATCCTTATTTTTGATCCGCTGCACTTGAACGTTAATTATCTTCAGCGAGAGTCTATTGAATATGTGTGCCATCGCCTCTATACCCACCTCTGCATAGATTGTATTTTCCTCAGATTTGGTCGCACACTTTGATCGAAATTATAAAATACTTTTATTGGAGGGCTTTGACGAAATATTGTGGGTTTCGATTTTGTGATTGGGCTTGATAAGGTAAGGAGACAGGACATAAAAGCTGCTGGCGGAAAGGGTGCAAACCTTGGAGAAATAATTAAAGCAGGCATTCCTGTTCCTGAAGGATTTGTTGTAACCACTTCTTCATTTGATAGGTTAATACAGGTGCATAATCTTGACAGCAAAGTGCAAGACATCATAGCCACTACCAACGTGGATGATACTTCGGCCCTACTAGTGGCGTCACAGAAGTTGAAAGATATGATTCTTTCATATCCGGTACCGCCGGAAGTGGTGTCTAGAGTTATCGAAGCGTACGGACGTTTATCAAATCATGACAGAAACCACTCTACTCGATCAAATAAAACAAGAGATTTCCCATTAGTTTCGGTTAGGTCCTCGGCAACAGCTGAGGACTTGCCTACTGCGTCCTTCGCAGGACAACAAGCTAGCTTTCTCAATGTGAAAGGAGAATACAAGTTGATTGAAGCGATTAGGAAGTGCTGGGCTTCTTTGTTTGAACCTCGTGCAATTTTTTATCGCGCAAAGCATGGATTTTCAAGAGCGAGCATAGCGGTAATAGTTCAAGAAATGATAAATTCAGAAAAATCCGGTATTATATTCACCATCGACCCTACTACAGGTGAAAACATAGTGTTGATTGAAGCCATATGGGGATTGGGAGAGTGCATAGTTGGAGGTGAAGTCTCACCCGATTTGTATAAAGTAAGCAAAGACAAAGCTGGGGTAGAAAGAATAATTGACATTCAAATTTCAAAGAAAACCAAAATGCGTTTGCGTGATCATATATCGGATAATACAGCCGAATTTGATGTACCAGAGAACAAGATTTCTGTGCAGGTCCTGAACGAAGAAGAAATGCTTAAGCTATCAAGATATGCTGTTGAACTTGAAGAGCATTATGGAGGGGTTCCCCAAGATATTGAATTCGCAATAGAAAATAACAAGATAGCAATCCTCCAAACAAGAGCAATCACCACCACCGTGAAGGAACAGAATAAGGAGTTTGAATTAGCTAAAGGCCGCACAGTATTGCTGAAAGGTATAGGAGCATCCCCAGGCTTTGCGAGTGGAAGAGTAAAACTGATTTTGGGAAAGGACGAAATTAGAGAGGTGCAGAGTGGAGACATAATAGTAACAACAATGACGACCCCTGATTTGGTACCTACTATGAGCAAATCTGCTGCAATAATCACAGATTTGGGTGGGAGAACTTGTCACGCTGCGATAGTCTCGAGGGAGATGGGGATCCCGGCAATCGTAGGGACACAAGAGGGCTCGAAAATTTTGAAAGACGGTCAGAAAGTTACTGTTGACGCATACAATGGCATTATTTACGAAGGAGAAACCGCAATAGATCGCGGTCACGTACAACAACAAAAACTTGAAGGCATGATCACTAAGTCTCCTTCCTCATTATCGGCAACAACCGTGGTGAAGGTCAAGGTAAACATCGCATTTCCACAAAGGCTGGAAGAAATATCTTCTAAAGTTGATGGTGTGGGCCTGCTCAGAATAGAGCATATGATCGCTCAGTCGGGGATTCATCCCGCCAAGTTGATTAGAGAAGGAAGGAAGGAAGAGTATATCAGGATCTTAATGGAGGGTATAAGACCAATAGCAAATGCATTTGGCTCCAAGCCTGTCTGGGTAAGGACTTTAGATGCACGTTCAGACGAATTTAGAAATCTAAAGGGCGGCGAAGATGAACCGGTGGAGGCTAATCCTATGCTTGGTTGGCATGGCATACGCAGAAGCTTAGATGAGCCTGAACTATTGAAAGCAGAATTCGAAGCAATAAGGAGATTACATGTAATTGAAGGGCGTACGAATTTGGGAGTAATGCTCCCTTTTGTCATCTCAACTGAAGAAGTAAAGAAGTCAAAAGAGATAGCCAAGCAGGTAGGCCTCCCAGACGAGGTGAAGATTGGAATAATGGTAGAAACGCCTGCTTGCGTAATGATCATTGAAAAACTTTGCCAAGAAGGAAAAATAGACTTTGCAAGTTTTGGAACTAATGATTTAACTCAACTGATTCTGGGTATTGATAGAAACAATGAAAGCTTAGCAAAGATATCCTCAGCATTTCATCCAGCTGTTCTGCGCTCAATGAAAATAGTGATCGATACCTGTAACCAGTTTGGTGTCGAGACATCGATCTGTGGCGAGAGTGGAAGCAGTACAGAGATGGCTAGGATCTTGGTAAGATATGGCATAAAGAGTGTGTCATGTAACATGGATGCTATCGATACAATTCGGGCAGTAGTCTCTCAGGAGGAGCAAGATAGAAATGCTACACTGGACTAAACAGGAATACCAGCACGATATCCGATTTGTAACTTGAGATCTGACGATACTTAATTTTGAATATTTTTGGCATTTGTCTAGATTATTTTGGCATATATCCACTCTGCAAATAGATTTCAATTGAAACACAAAGCCACACATAGATCTAGTACTCCTGTCGTGCATTTTACTTAAGCCACAAAGTTAGATTAATTTTTGTGAGCTCTTCATTTTAGATAAAGGTACACAGAGACAAAGCTAGCGGAATTGGGTTAATAAGCAGGCCTCGAGTATAAAGAGGCAATCTTCATATATTAATGCGATGTATATACTTTAAAAAGGTTTGAATAAGGGGATGAATCAAGCTGAGGAGGTCAATAGTACTCCACCAACCATTGTTTCAGATATTATGTCTACATCACTCATAACCGTCCCTTCCAAGAGTAATATGAATGAAGTAGCTAGGAAGATGTGTGAACATAGAATAAGTTCTATTTTCTTAACAGCTCAAGAAAAAGGTCCTGACGATTACGATAGCAGTTCGAGTATAATTGGAATAATAACTAACACAGATCTAGCAAGAACAATATGTGCAAAAGATTTGCAGGGGAGTAAAATAGATGCAGAATCTATAATGTCTCCACTACTGACTGTAAGTGAAAGCGAAGAAATAGAACAAGCTACAAAAATCATGATTGAAAAGGGAGTCAGACACATAGCCGTCAAGGAAAAACAGAGTGACCACAAAATAGTAGGGATTTTATCAACAACTGATTTGGCCAGATACTTAAAGCAAAAACTAATGCAAAATCAAAAAGGGTATTCTGGAGAGGAGTTATCCATAATAGATGTACTTGGAGAAGATTTTCCAGAACCACTGCCTTCAGGTAATCAGGATAATGAATGCTAATGTCCGGTATAAAATACTCTAAGTAGAATCCATTCAGTATAAATGCATTCTGGATGTCAGGCTTGTGGATGCACAACGATATGTGGCGTTGCACTAAAGATAAGAATTAAAGTTAGCGATCATAATGATGTCGTATGCAATCAGCAAGAATTCATAGCTATGGAGAGCCATTGGTAATAGAAGATATCTCTCAGCCTAGCCTATCACATAGTCATCAGGTTATCGTCAAGGTGGAAGCTTGTGGGTTATGCCATAGTGACCTTCATCTGATGAACGGTGATTGGAAGAAATCAATTCCTCTTAATTTACCTATTACGCCAGGTCACGAAATAGCTGGACACATTGAAGAAATTGGAAATTCAGTTCCGCAACAGTTCTTGAAAAAGGGTGATGCAGTGGCGGTTTTTGGAGGTTGGGGCTGCGGAATGTGCACTTACTGTAAAGGTGGTGATGAACAATCATGCTCTTATGCAAACTGGCCTGGGATAATGACTAATGGTGGTTTTGCAGAGTATATGGTTGTTGACTCATACAGATTTCTAGCTAAGATCAATGAGAGCGATAGAAGAATTCAAAGTGTCAACGGTGAATTAAATATGTTGGAGGAAATTGCTCCTCTAACAGATGCTGGCCTAACCCCGTACAGAGCAATAAAGAAAGTTAGAAGTATGCTTGGTCCAGGCAAGAGCATAGCGATAGTGGGTATAGGCGGTCTCGGATATTATGCTACACAATATGCCAAGATATTGGGACAGTCGGCTAAAGTTATCGCCCTAGACATGAAAGATGAGAAGTTGGAGCTTGCGAAACAAATAGGAGCTGATCATGTATTGAAAATTTCATCATCGGAGGAGTCAAAATCAAAACCTTCAAAATTGAAAGAGGAAGCATCAAAAATTACAAATGGAAAAGGAGTAGACGTGGTTATT
>JAATVS010000222.1 GCA_014523695.1 Nitrososphaerales archaeon TH5895 | reverse complement strand
TGCATGCAAGATTCTATGGAAACGGAGTCCCGTAATTTGTGTCAGAATCTGGAGTGGTAGTGGTTGCCATTGCAACATCATTTTCTTCACCCTGGGCTTGAGAGTTTAAGTTAGAGCATATTATATTTACTGGAAACCAATAATTACCGCATTCATTAGTTTGTGATATTACCTGACTCTTCTCATAATCATCGGCAAACGCAGGATGTGGTGATATGAGTGATACAGTGACTAGTAAGATCATAGTCACTCCAAATGTAGCTATTGCTCCACAATTCATACTAAAACAATAAATGATATGTGGTTTGGGTTAATGTCAGTTAGGAAAAAACAATAGAATACAAAAGTCACATTATTGTTATAGCACATCTTAGGGATAATGCATTTGCTAAATTAGTATATCGCTATCGTCTATCGACAAAAAAAGAGAGAAGTTATTGTACTGGTACTAATTCTTCTTCTTCTTCAGCAGCTTGTTGAGTGCCGTCAATTGCTACTGCGTTTTCTTCGCCTTGAACTTGTGAATCAATGTTCTGGCAGAAGACATTCAACGGTAATTCACCATTTCCGCATGCATTGCAGGTTTATCGGTGGCTTAATGTTTCCTACTACAGAATATCGCCAGTCTCTGATATGCAGAACTATGGAAAATTAACGGCTTTTATTATTCGCCGATCGTTCCATTAGATGTTAGTCTCAGTATAGGTCCAAATGTTGTCCCACTATCTGTGCTTATTCTGACTACTGGCTCTTCGCTGGTTGAGTTACGTTCCCACCATGTGATAATCACATTATTACCATCTGCAGCTATCTCTGCATTAATAGAATCAGCAGTCGTTGTATTGCTCAGATGGATCTTATCTGCAAATGTGATTCCGCTATCATTAGATGATCTAAATAATAGTTCAGAATTGTTGTTCGGGGTATTTTGGTCATTAAACCAGACAATGTATGCATTGTCACCAGAGATTGCAATTGGCGCTTTCTTATCAATCTCAACTTGTTCACTTTGTTCTTCATTACTGCCATTATTTTCATCATCATCTTCTTCTTGTAACACATCCCTAATTTGCTCATCTATTTGCTCTGTAACATCGATAATTCCATCTTCCTGTTGTTCAGAGTTAAATTGCGATTGTCTTTCAGGACGTTCGGTCGTAGCTCCTGGTGCTTCTGATGGCTGTTGAGATTGTCTTTCCGGCGGTACAGTCGTAGCTCCTGGTGCTTCTGATGGCTGTTGAGATTGTCTTTCCGGCGGTACAGTCGTCTTTTCAGGAGGCACCTGTTTAGATTGTTTTGTTGCGTATGATGCTTGCGGTACCGTCATTGTTGATCCAATTAACCCTATCATTATTATTGCTGTAACCGTAACAACTAAAAGCTTGTTCATGATAGTTTTCGAATGATTGCGGTATTTAAGCATACACTATTTGGAGTTGCAATATTCTACTCTAATTACTATTCGAAGCGAAATAGCTTTTCTTTATTCAGCTGCTGCTCCAATAGTTCCATTATTTGATAATTTTAGTATTGGTCCAAATGTTGCACCTCTATCACCGCTTAATACAATCACTGGTTCAACACTTGACTGGTTTGTTTCCCACCAACTCACGATTATGTTATCAATGGTAGCTTCTATATCAAAATCGGTTGAATTGAGTTGCTCAGATTAATTTGTCTGCGTAAGTTGTCCACCATCTATTATCGATGCTCTAAACACAACTTCTGAGTTGTTATTAGCGGTATCATTATTGCCCCACACGAGGTACACATTCTCATCAGATGTAGCTATGACGGCCGGCAGAACTTTTGACGGTTTTGAAGGTCATCCCATAGCTTTTTGGTCTCCAATTGCCGTTGTTCCAATCATCGCTAGAGCAATTATAGCAATACCGCATACTGCAAGATTTTGTTATATGACGTTTTGAAATAGCTCATTAGATATAAGCGGTATTCTCTAATCATGGCTTACATCCATTTATTTGTTTAATGTTCCGTTAGGACATCTATTTGTTCATTCGTTTTAGTTGTTGATTTTTAATATCAGTAGCGTTACCAAGATCAGACAGCTGGGCATTCCAGAGTATCAGCTCGTTCATCAAATTTCTCTTTCTATCTTCTAGATTTATTACGTCATTACTGAGACATTGAACCCTGTCGGTTAGTTGAGGTAGATCATTGCCGACATATCTGAGAACATCTAAGACATATTTCTCACCCAGCATTTTGTTATTTTTTAAACAATGAAATAGCTTCAAAAAAAAGATGGCAGAAAGGTTTTGACTTCGTGGTAAACTCACGCCAGTTCATGTAACTGATTCAATGCCCAGAATTCTTCCTGCATCTCGTTCACCTCAGATGCTGACAAGTCTAATTCAATAGCAACGTCAATAGGCTTCTTTCCGTTCGCAAATAGCCATAACGCTTTCGTATCCGGGGATTTGTCATTCAAGTCTTTTATTTCAATGTCACCATCTTTGTCATGACCCTCTGCTCTTCGTGTGATCGTTTCCAATATCGCCAAATGACAGATGTGCTGCCGATGCTATCTCACGAATGGTTTTACCTTCCTGATGAAGCCTAATTACTAACTGCTCTTTCTCCCGTCTGTTTAATACAATTTGCAATATGTTTTAACGGGTATATGGTGTAGATAGCTTTTTCTGTCTGCTATCGCTTAATTATTATCATTGTCGTCATTATAGTTATAATATCTCTACTCAAATTTCTTTTTCAATTGTTCTTTGTAATACCTGTTGGAACTGATTATTCTGTGGATATTCTATATGCTAAAGAGATTCTACTATCGCTTAGATGAATTAATGGCATTTGAGTCAATGAGTTTTAATTAATGTATTCAACTTGCAATTAATTCTTTACGGTCTCATCCACTAGATCAGTTAAGCGATTTGTATCAAATGGTTTTTGTATGTATCTTGATATGTAATTACCGTTTTCTAATTCTCTTATGAGGACATCATCTACATTATATGCTGAATTGAGAATTATTTTGGTTTCGTTGCATTCTTTTATCTTGCGAGCAACAGAATCACCCATCATGTCATACAATTTATAATCCAATAGTATGAGATGTATTTTGTTACCCCGGTTTGTTTCTTCTATGTACCTCTCAATACACTCTTCGCCAGAGTCTACCGTTATTACATCGTATCTTGACCCGAGCACTAACCCAAATAATAAACGCACATCTGGTTCGTTCTCACATATCATTATCGTTTTCTTTTTTCTTTCAAAATTACTAGTACTATGATGATTATAGGTTAAATTCAAAATGCTTGACTTGCGAGCTTTGGCATGCTAGGTATAAAGACCTTTAGAACCACATTATCTCATGATAGACAGAAGCCAATGAACAAACAATGAGGGGTTTACGTATTAGATTCACAGATCAGGCATTCCAGAGGCAGATAACGCGTCGTTGATTTGTTTTATTATGGTTTCCATCAATGTGTTTTTGTCTTCTGATGTTGTCGATTCATCAGCTTGCTCGTTAATTATACTCTGTTCGTCATTATCATCATTCGAATCGGATATTTTAGTAGAATCTCCCTCTGTATCTTCATCTTGTTGTTCATCGCTTGATGTTGCACCCTCTGATACACCATTAACATCAGTGCCATCATTACCATCAGCACCAGGTGAGCCAGCTGATCCATCATTTTGGTTGTCACCGTTACCATCTCCAAATACTGGAGAGCTATTTGTAGATGTATCATCTGTACTACCAGATTTCTCTGGGGCTGGCGTTATCTGTGCAAGAGCCAGTCTCTGATTATCATCTACTGTCTTTAGTAATATTGTACATAGTAGCAGGAGTCCGGACAATGTGCCATATATGACATAATGAGTTTAGATCATATTCTTTGCAAGCTATGTTACGGATCTATTTTTCAATTGGTTCAGATAGATCTGATAATTATTCTTTGATTAATATCACTTTTCTATTGTGACTTATGGAAAAGAAGCTTTAGAATTAAACAGAATGCTTTTCATGAACTCAGGGATACATCGTAAGAATACTAAGTGATCAGATTTCAGCGATAGTATAACCATTAGAAAAAAGAAAGATTAGGGTTCAGAAAACTCTGAATCCGATATGTCTATTGTACACTCTCCTATACTACCACTGTCTCCGCCGTCGCCGCCACTACCGCCAGGACCACCAGGACCTAGAACGCTTGAGCCCCCAGGACCGCCGTTTCCACCGTCTCCACCGTTGGTACTACACGGATTTGCAGACGCTAGCCCTATCGAGTTTGGTACTACAAGTACTGTTGAAAATACGAGTGCTGTTGCCACTAAGATTGCTGCTGGTAGAACATTCTTTCTTGTCATTTTACGATCACTAAGTTAAATAACATTTATTATTTGATTTAAGAATCTCATATAGGGTTCATCTATATAGTGTACGTCTATGTAATGACATATCTTAACCAACGCTAGTAGTATAAATCTGATTTCTCTACTACTATAATAGCATATATGAATTGAACTGTTCAGACTGATGACAAGATTTGTGCTAACGATAGCATTCCGATATTGAGTGATAGTCCGAGATCAGAGCTAAAATCCGTAACATATCGCCGTTTGGCTCTGTCCAAAATGAATTTTTGGCACGTTGTTTGTTCCAGGCAACAACTAACAGCAGTGAATTCAAATTAATTACTAGTTTATCAATATCACGGAACAATAAACTAGAAGTATCTATAAGTCTATATATAATGAACGCCTATATATAATTCTCAGTGAAATATGACTAGAGAAATGTATAGTAAAATAACTACCTTTGTGTTAGTGGCAGCAATTGCGGCAGTTCTAATTACCTCGGCGACCCTTGCAATGACGGATGACGCAGATGCCAAGAAAAAGAAGAAGAGGAGCGGCGGAAACAGTCAGAGTTCCTCTCAAAGTAATAATTGCGCATTTGCCCAGTGTCAGAATGCCGGTTCTCAGATTCAGGGTGACGGTAACGCCGTATCAATTAGTCAAAACCAAGACTAGACTTCATCCTCTTTTTTTTATCTTTAATTTTCATGTGACAAATATATTAATATCTCGTAGAAGAAATTGAATCTCCTGTTCAATGGCGACACCATTTCATATTGTCCTGGTCCAAAGACCTCCATCTTCCCCCGTCCCCGCCATTAGGGCTGCACGGATTTGCGGATGCTACCCCAATGGAGTTCGGTACAAGTACGGTTGCAAAGATGAATTTTCTCTTCGCATAGCCAACCGTTGTTTACCCCAATCACGTAGAAAATATAGCCCACTCTTAAGCTATTAGTTGCTCTTTATCAATTAATGATATTATATCAGTGAAAATGTACCAAGTAAATCTATCCACTATTATCTTCTAACCAAACATCGATCAGTGTGTGTACTTCATAATAGTTAAATACCTTTTTGAGGAGTATTTACAATGAGCGATGATAGTACCGAGAGTAATGAAGTGCACAATACCAACGATCCATCTGAGTGGAATTATTATACTTTTTATCGAATTCCAGTGATTATAAATAATATCATCAGAAACGATGGGAAGAGTCCTATTCAAGGCAGAGAAATCGGGAAAGTATTTGCAGAATACAAAGACAATCTGGTTGTAATAGACGGTGAAAACAAGAAAGAACACGAATATTTGATACCCAAGAGAAAAATAGATCGGTACGATGAGAAACAGATTTTTCTTAATATTTCAGATGATTCATTAAAAGAATTTGAGTTCTAAACATGCCATACTAACCAGAATGCATTTTAAAAAGATGTAAATATTCTCTGCTTCCAATGAGTCACATGTCAATAGTCGGAGATGATCGATTTAACCAATTCATCGACGATAGCAGATGGCTCCACAAAAATTACAATGAACTAATAAAGGAATTTAATTTAGAATATGTTGCAATAAAAAATCATATAGTAGTAGCACATAGCAAAGAGATGAATGATTTTGAACGTGAATTAAAACAACTCAATATAGACCGCTTGGATGTCGTCGTTGAATTTATAAGAGATAAAAGAAATGAAGTATAGTCTTGTACATTGAATGTTATCAGGGCTTTAATGACAAGCGATACTATGTTCCAGGATTTGTACTTTCCAAGCAACTAGAATCAGTTTTTAAGATAAATTTTTTAGTTGATACTGGGTCACCGACAACACTACTTAGCTGGAATGAAGTACCCTATGCCACACTTAGGACAAATCTACGAGAAGATAGAATATATACCGGAATGGGTGGGAGTTTTAAAGCGTTCATTTTGCCCGAATGCAGTTTGTTTTTTTATGCAAATACTGGCATATATGATCTAGTTGTCGGCGATCTTGGTC
>JAATVS010000029.1 GCA_014523695.1 Nitrososphaerales archaeon TH5895 | reverse complement strand
GAATCTTACTTAGTTATTTATCATAGATCCCGCTTTTTGAAAGCTCACTGTACAATTCCAAAAAACGCTTACCTTTATTTGTAGTGTGGTATGTTTTGCTGAATGGGTTATACATCAACAGTTCTACGTGCTGCAGTTCTTCAAGGATTTGTTTTAGCTGCTTGTACGATGTGTAAACTCGATACATGATCCTAGTTTTTTGCTCACCTTCCAGAGCCGCTATGAGTATTTCCGCGATATATTCTGTCTTCGTTCTGTGGCTGCGAAATCGTTTCAAAGTATTGCAATCTTTTTTTCAGATTTCCTCATTTATTTTATTATGGATTGAGCTAGTGAGCTTGTGGCTGGGCCAACGAGGAATCCCAGCTCGCATTACAGGTATGTCTGATTCAGATAGAATGGATGTGATCACCTGTAGTATTCCTTCTTGGAAAATGTAATACAAAGTATTCAAAGCGATTATAGGCGATTGTTGCTAATTGTCATCTGACGATGTCGATTGAGCATTGTAATACAAAATTACTCAGGATAGCGTTTTCAATTGCAGAGTCATTAGGTAGACCTAAGGAATATGACATTCTATGGCATTAGCTGGCGGCAGAAATAACGGTTACGATAAAGATGAGAATCTACGTAATGTCAGTGATGGTCAGAATCGAAGAAATTACATTTATGTTGGAATCGCGTTTACAATATTCGCAGTTCTGACGATAGCGCACTTGGCCACGATGCTGTCTGGATCCTTCCCATTATTTAACGGATTGGATAGAATAACAGATCAACTACCATTCTATGAGAATGCCCAGAACAGAGCAGAATTTGAAGGGTATTCTGGGAGAGACATTATTCTGGTGTGTTGTTCATGGGGAGAAGAACTTGCCGATGGAGAATTGACATACTTCATTGGAGATCATTTGATCGACGAAGATGCTAACGATAATAGAGATTTGGTTGATAGAACTTCGATTGAAGCGGTTACTAAGGCGATTGAAGAGTGGGATTCGAAGCTAGAAGGGTTGAGATTCACTGAAACACCAACAAGGCGAGGGGCTGATGTAGAAATATATTTTCGAGTAGGCCAGAATGAAAAAGCTGGAATTACAAACAACTATTATGATTACTATGGATTCGTAACAAAATCCTATGTTCAGATTTCAAAGGGCGCATTTGGATTTGCATTTAGCGGAAGCCAATTAGAGCAAATAGCAAAACATGAGATCGGACATGTTCTCGGCTTGGGGCATGCAAATTTTGATGGGAATTTAATGGCAGCTCAAGTCAATCGCGGATCCGGCTCTGTATCTGGCTGTGAAGTCGATGCTGTATCCACTGCAAATGATTGGTGGTTTGGAAAACCCTCGGGGAGCCAACCACTGTATATTAGACAACCCACGACTGATTACTTTGAGTGCAGATGATCAGACAGTCAGGTGATTATACTGTGAATACAAGGGTAGGTTCATGTCTAGGAGGTTCATAAATTGTAATGTAGTTCATGAATTACTAATTTTTTATCCAACAATGTTTTCATTACTAAAAGAAATAGACTCCAAGTTACACCGGCTACCTAGGAATAGGAGGACAGTGAACAACTGGAAATGAAAGACGTGGCTACAGTTAATAGCATTTAACCGCACCTATCAGAGAGCACAGGACCTGATACTAAAGAATAATTTTCACCCAATAAAGGCATATCTTGTCATTAGTGCGGAAGAAGACTTACCAGTAATAGATTTACTGGATCAATAGTGGTATTACAAAACAAACGGGGGGAACACCTGTTTACCTGTCGTAACTGCGACAGTACTGTTCGCTTTATTTTGGTATTACCTATCACAATCGAAATTTTCCTAAAGTCAGTGCACAAGGCATGGTACAAACATGTTGATTTTTGATAAATTTGCAAACAGCAAACACCATAGAAGTAAGCTGGACATAATTGCACAAATACTAACCGCCGCTTTAGAACCAAAAGGAAAGACGAAATTAATGCATATAACAATGATAAGTTCACAGCAGGTTCGAGAATACCTTGCCGAATTACTAGGCAATGGACTACTCTCATATGATGAAGTAATTAGAGCATTCCAAACCACAACAGAAGGTAATGAATTTTTAAGGTTATATGATAAAATAGAAAGAATGGGTAATGATACAGACCAAGAAATGAATAATACTTATCCGAACTAGTCCAGACGATGACCGCGGTCGGAAACAAGATAAGAAACATATCGAATCGTTACGTAAGGTGCCTTATTTTGTAAAACCAAAGGATATTATGAATGAAAGATTTTGAACCTATTTTTGAGAATATTAAACTATATGGTGAATGCATTATAAGAATTTCATATCTTCTCCATCTTTATTAAGAGAAAATTATCTAGTATTAAATGGTTGATTACCCTTATCAAGTGCACACTATCATTAAGGAAGATAAGCAGGCTGGTGTTAAATACAAAACGTGCAAAAAATGAAGAAAGAAAATGTATTCATTGAAGATGTTTTAACAGCGATATCTGACAACACGGCATTAGTTTTATTTAATACCATTGCTCTTGCTGAGGGAAGTCCGATTCAAATTCGAAAGATTGGGCTTACAACTAGACAATACTACTCCAAACTATCGAGGCTGACAAGAACTGGTTTGGTAACCAGAAAAAATGGTAAGTACTTTTTAACCTTATTAGGAAAAATAATATTTGAGATCCATGTGACAGCATGCAAAGCACTTAGCTACCACTGGAAACTCAAGTCAATAGAATCAATTCAGATGGCTGCTCCAGAGGGTACCACTCTGCCCGAAGAAGAGTTTTCTAAAGTAGTTGACACCTTGATAGATGACTACGAGATAAAGAGTATGGTCACAAGAGCATTAACTTCCATGGAAAATCATGAAAAATTCCTCAGACAACAAAACGGAGAGCAAGCAATCAGAGTGGAATTAAAAGCGTTCTGACTTGAATTTTTATACTATGAGGAAAGGCTCCGCAGCTGTATTACTAAAGTAGTGCAATAGAACACCAACGCAATGGTGCCTTCATGGGTAACTCGAGAAGTAGACAGTTCCTTACTAGATTAACTGGTCACCTAGTCAACTTACTCTTCTGGTAAAATCACTACAATTTGTCGTATCCACAAGGTAGCCAACTAGGTCGTATGTCAAGCGTAGTTCTCTGGTTGGTTGTATCTTTCCCTAATATACCAAGGACTTTTAGTTTCGAAGAACCTAACATTGTATGCTAAATGTCGTCGGGGTACATGTCCATTTACTTACACGATTCATTTGTCGGATGTCGCGTTTTTTTTGAGTTCGCAAATCACCTTAGATAATTCAAAAAGAAGATAGAATTTCTACAGAGAAATATGTAGCAAGCGTATATAAGATCTGCAAGACACCTTGTAATTAATTTGAGAATATCCCTTAAAGTAAGCGGCTTATTGATAGTTCATTTAGTAGGTACCATCTTACTCATGACTTTTGCAGTAAATAACGTAACGGGCACCACCATTAGTACTAATGATACCTCAAACACCAGCTCAAATTCAGATTCTACCGTGCTCAGCACTGAGGGCGTCGGCAGTGGCAACTCCTCCAATCAAAGGACACACAGCGATCTTATAAGTAGTTGTGTTACTTTTCGTGAAATCCTTTCTACAGATATGGCATACTCCTGCGATTACTCAATGCTGTATTATAAGGGGCAATGTGAGCAAAAATCAACTTTATTGAGGCAGAATGAAACTGAAGCATTATGGGAAGCCACAAATGACCTTTCGTTTTGCTCAGATCCGAGGGTTGATAGGTATATTCAAGAACATGGCCTCACTGAAGCTCCTAGATCTCCTACACTGATCCCGGCCTACGAGTCACCAATTGCTTAAATTCATAGGGAGACTTGTTTGCAGTATGAATATGGACCTTCAAACAAATAGAATGTTTACTGCCGATCTGAATCCGCTAGAGAGCATAGACGGGT
>JAATVS010000028.1 GCA_014523695.1 Nitrososphaerales archaeon TH5895 | reverse complement strand
TAAGATATGCTACCTAATCAATAGGTGTCAACCAAATTTCATCTTTGGACTATGAAATATTTTTCAATACTTTCCGTGAGAAAGTTACGAATTACTTTTCAATAATCCTTGAACAGTTAACAGTTTGTCCCTTCCTAATCGGGTCTGAGTTCACTCCCACAATTGCGGCATAATCTGCAGTGTCGAATGTTGAATCGGCCGCAACGCTTACAGATGACATTTTCGCATATCTCAGCAATTTTCTTCAGATATTCTTCTTCCTCCCTTGTTACAAATTTCTGCCTGTTCTTTGAGACCAATTTCAGATCAATGAATTTGTCGAAAAGGAATATAATTCATTCAGAAATTCTCATTCTAGCTTTATAAAGGATATTGAAAATGTCATTAGTAAAATTCCAATAAAAAGCAACGATAGAAATATTCTGATAGATAACTTGGATTATTTACTCTCTAGATCTCATTCTTCCATGACACGGTTGATCCCCCCCCCTCCAATCAGACATATTTAACCATCAATAGATGCTACTCCTAATCCATGCCTTGCAGTTGGCATTGCTGCTTCGATGGTCCATGTATTAGTGATAGGATTAACCGCATTTACACTCAGGTTTCGATGAATTAGTGTACTCCTGTGAGAGTTGTGGCTCCCCTTCTTGACCCTGCTGTTGGTTTTCCTTCGGTTAGGATTCCTGTTGACCTCCAGATGTAACTTTTCTAATCGGATTGGAGTCAATCGAAATTCAATAAGATGGTATTTAAGGTTAGATTATTGGATGGCAATATAATTTAGAACTAATGGACAACGTAAATTGTGAATCCATAGGTACTTTTTGTTATCTCAAATATTAGGATGTTGAAATAAGACAAATCAGATGAAATTTTTGCTGAATATGAAGACAATTAATTGTGGTTCGAATTTTGATTATGACTGATGATTCCTTAGAAGGTATTTATTCTGTGCAGGTTCCAAAATCAGGCGATGCACTTTATCAGTAATATCTCGTTCATTGATCATCGAAAACTGAAAAATTAACACGTCGAATGATTCCAAATGAATTTGTCAAGCACAAAAAATCTAATAAAAACGACTCGAACCCCTATCCCGAAATTCACTTTTGGCTGAACCATTAAAATCCGATCTATGAGAATACGAATGGGTGGGATTAAATAGTGTAAAGATTGGGAGATCATCATTAAAACCTTGCCTAATTGATAGCCCCTCTGTGAGTTCGAAAGGGTAATTGTTAGTTTATTCAGATTATGCAACACCTTAAAGAATGATATTCCGATTCTCAATCATTAGTTTAAATAAAGGTAAAACCTGATAATTAGGTGACACTAATTCGAGAGTATACAAGAAATGTCTGCCGAACCACTTGAATATTTGCACCAAAATAAGATTGGAGAATCAGTTGATAATAACCAGAATATCGACATTTCTCCTCCTGCCAATTATCGGACCAATCCAGATTCTAAGAAAAGGCGGATACGAGTTGGTATCGATGTGGGTGGCACGTTCACCAAAGCAGTTGCAATCAATATGGTCACAGGGAGTATTCTAGGACAGTCTACTCTTCCTACCACCCACAAATCAGATCAAGGTGTTTCAACAGGCATTTTACAAACACTATCAGATGTCATGAATGAATTTCATATACAAAATTCTGAAGTGGAACTCATATCTCATAGTACTACTCAGGCTGTGAATGCCCTGCTCGAGGGGGATACAGCTAAAGTTGGAATCTTAGGAATGGGTGTTAGCTTAGAGAAGTCCAATATCATTAAACGCACACACATAAAAGATATCATACTCGACGGTAACGGAAAAAAGTATATCAAGACTTGTTATAGATACCTGGACACTTCTTCCTATTTAGGCGAAGAAAGGGTGAGATCTGCAATTTGTGGATTAGTACGCGAAGGAGCTGAGGTACTTGTAATCAGCGAAGCATATGGCGTAGACGATCCCAGTAACGAAGATTTCGTAGAAAGTGTCGCAAGGTCAAGTAATGCGGGGAGTAACGATAAGAAAGTTCCCGTAATTGCTGCACATGATCTGACAGGGATTTATGGGCTTGAGATCCGAACTATGACTGCAGTAATTAATGCAAGTATACTACCCAAAGCTGCCAGTACAGCAAAGTTTGTTGAATATGCAGTAAAAGAAAAGCTGGGAATTCCCAAGGATGTACCAATAAAGGTAATGAAAGGTGATGGAGGAGTTACAGATATCAGTGCGTTTGAGACAAAACCCATTGTAACTGTTCTTTCAGGGCCAGCTGCAAGTGTAGCGGGGGCTCTCCTTCACTTAAGGGTACTAAATGGGGTTTTTGTAGAGGTTGGAGGGACTTCAACAAATGTGTGCGTAATAAAAGATGGTAAACCCAAAGTCAACTACGCGACCATAGTTCAACATCCAACATGTATTAGATCATTGGATGTGAGAGTTGTGAATGTCGCTGGAGGCTCTATTGTGATGCTGTCAAGAGATAAGAGAAAAATATTAGATGTGGGTCCTCGTTCTGCGCACATAGCTGGCTTGGGGTATTCCTGTTTTGCAGAGCCTTCTCAGCTCGAGGGAGGAACGATTGTACAATTTAGGCCTGAGATAGAAGATGACTCTGCTCTCAATCACTCAACCATTGTAAATGAGTCCAATCGCAATGTCGAAGATCAAAGCGTGGTCTACGCAGTAATTAAAGGCAGAGATCGGAATGATGGATCAGAAAAAAACGGGAACTTAAAAGAAAGGCTGTTCGCCATAACGACAACATGTGCCGCTAATGCCCTTGGTCTGATCTCTGATGACGATTATGCCAAAGGCAATTCCGAATCTGCTAAGATCGCCTTATCAATTCTTGCCAGAGAATTAGGTACTTCGATGGAAAAAGCTGCCAACCATATACTTGAGATCGCGACCGACAAGATTTTGCAAATTATGAATCCTATGTTGAAGGAATATGCTTTAACGTACAATAAACCAAGAGGGTTTTTACTGAATAGGACAGAGAATAAAAACCGTTTCGGAAATAGGGAAGGAAATACTGCTAACAGTAACTTTATACTAGTAGGAGGAGGCGGAGGTGCATCAGTCCTGGTTCCTCATCTAGCCAAGACACTTAATATGAATTATAAAAAGGCAGAACATGCGGAAGTCATATCTTCTATCGGTGTAGCTGCAGCTATGATTCATGAAGAACTTGAGAAAACAGTTGATGTGAATCCCAAGCCAGAAGAGGTCTCACTGATGATGGATGAAGTGAAAGATCTAGCCTTAGCTAAAGGCGCTCTACCTGAGTCTATTACCGTACAATCAGAATATGTTAGCGATCGATCTCTCCTGCGAGTAACCGCAACAGGTAACATGAGCCTTGACATAGGCACAGCGAATTCTAGGGAAATTAGCTTGCATGAAGCTGAAGACATCGCCAAGAATCTATTTGGAACAACGACGAGCTCGAATTCAAGAGGTCTGGGTGACGACATAAAGGAAGCAAATCGGAATGTGACCGTAAAACGAGTTGATTTTAATTTGAAGAATTATCACATATTTGAATGTGAAAAAAAGGTCAAGAATCTATTTGGGTTTATCTCGCGTTTTCAGAAAACGCATATTTCTATATTGATTCTCGATAAGTTTGGACGGGTAAGACTTTCCTTAGCAGGTGTAAACATTATCAAAGGTACCAAACAGGAAGTCTTGACTGACCTGCTCACATTGCTAGGAAGTTCTGTTGGTCATACTGAGGAAAATGATGATGATAGAAATGGTAGGTCCCAACTCAGCAAAATTACGAAAGACAATCACTGGGATCTTCCACCACAGGTGCATCTTTTGGATGATATACGACTAATAGATTTTTCGAATCTCACATCATCAGAAAATCTTTCCAAGGTCATCAGGGATGAAGTTCAAAAATCATCTTCGAAAGATGTTCTTGCTGTAATAAAAAAGTAACACATATCGAGTCCCATTAGACTATAAACCATTAGCATCGGAGTTAAAAGGTTTATTTCGTCTGCTTTGATTATGATTGTAAACTGTTATTAGTTGATTGGCAAGGATCGACTTAGATTTAACGAAAAAGAATAGGAGAACAATTCCTAAAAACCTGAGCCAGAGCTTCTGAATAAGGAAAGTCAGTTAATACATTACTACTTGGGGTTAATGTGGGTTCAAGAGTGTGTAGAATCGAACTAATCTGAAATATTTTAGGAGCTGACAAAATATACAGTGGTGTCTTCCAATTATGATAACAAATCGATCTTTAACTATCTCAAAATATTCTCATAAAGAGGTTGATTTCTAAGGTCTTACCGATGTATCCCTCGAATAGTATACTGGGTATATTCACAAATATTGCATACTCTACAGAAAAGATTATGTGCGTCGTCTCATACTTGAGCTTTGCGGTCGCTTAAATGAATATGCCAGAACAGGTTAATTGCCTGAATATTTGATAATTCAATGGAGAAGGACAAAAAATACGAAGACAAGCTGCAAAATCTGCAGTTCAGTTAGTTATTGATATTGTTGGATATCAGACGGATAGCATTTAAATATTAGGCTACACTAATTAGGTTAGTCTAATCTGAATGAGCCTTTCAACTGATTACGAAGAAAATAAATCACTATTGTTGGTGAGGGAGGTTGTAGAAATGATTACGTATAAAATAATTACATCCACCATGTACTCGGCTAAGAGTGTGCTCCAGATCTCTACTGAGAATAAGCTGCCATTGAGCTCAACTTACAAGAAGATAAGTAGGTTGTGCAAAGCTGGAATTTTGTCTGTAGAAAGAGCTGCGATAGATGATAACGGAAAGAAGGTTCTCTATTATAGAAGTAAGATAAAAGCGATCGAGGCTTATTTGAATGAAGATGGACTCGCTGTTCACATTAGGAAGTAAATGTCGTCAGGATTCTAACAAACAAACATTTGATTTTGCTTTATAATTAAGAAATAGTCAGTTATGAATCCAGATTGAAATTGCTGAGCAAAATAGGCCAACTCATGTCTATTACTATGAGATGACTTTGGATAATATTAGGAATGATCCACCTACTGAAGTTATGATGATTCAGCCATCCAAGCATCGTTACAGATATTGTTCCTGATTTTTTTCGGGTAACTCATTATTTTCTTGATTTATAATAATCAGAGCTAGGTTAGCAACAATTGAATACTACCATCATCTAAAGATTTATAACTAAACACACCAAAATCGGGATCGAACCAAAAATCTGCATGTAATTTATACGAGCGTCAACTGTCTTGTGAAGCGTTGCTGCACAGCAAC
>JAATVS010000221.1 GCA_014523695.1 Nitrososphaerales archaeon TH5895 | reverse complement strand
GAAGGCATCACGAACGAATCAACTTTAGAAAGGAGTAGTGCTGGGATCTCAGAAGGCGATTCAGTTCCAGACACCGATGTCAAGGCTCCGCGTCCTCGTCTTGGTAACCAGTCTGTCCTTCATAAGACATCCGTTTTTCATATATAGTTGTAATGGCTGGAGAGCATCTCTGAATGAAAGGAGGATATTTCTCATAATGGCTATCTGCAGGTATTTGGCGAGTTAAGGGACAGATTCGACAGACTTGGACTTAGAAAGAATCGATTCATTCGACCGGGACGAGTCATGGATTACTATATGAATAAGGATGATTCGAAGAGCCAAGAAAACGAAGTCGAAGATCCAAAGGAGAGTGAGATTCAGGGTTGGCTGGTATCGGATCCCTGTAGGATCAGTAAGGTGTTTAGAAGTCTTTATGAGTTTAATGAAAACGTTAGGAAAATCGCGACTGGTATCGATATGGATCAAGATAATAGAACAATATTGCAGATTGATGTCACTGCAGTGGTGGGTGTTTTGTTCTTTCTTACCCTTTCCTCATCTCTGCCGTGGGTTCCTGAAGTTTCTGTAGATTCTCCTACTACTCCCACTACACGGGCTTACTTTCACTGTTCACAGTGATCAGTATTTTCTCATTCGCACTGTCTGTGGTGGTGATTATAGGTGTGGAGTTGATTGGAATCCCAAAGGATTCAAAGAGGCACAACATAAACAAAATAGACAACACTGCGTTATTAGTTGGCAAATTCCTAACCCTATTGGGGTTTGCTTATCTGGTAGTGGCTCTAATATCCTTTTACAGAGAAAGCGTTGAACCCACAAAGGCAGAGGGGTGTGCGATGAATCCTGAACATTTCAATGTAAGCCATTGGGAATGCTCTAGGTTTAGTGCGGATAGCCTTACGGAATTATGCGCGAACAATCTAACGATTTGGAAAAAATCTAATTGTATGTTCTAATTTTATTATTCCATCAGACGGCTGAATTCGATCCAGATATTTGCTGACATAAAAGACAATTTACTGCCTACGGCATCGACAACAAGTCCTTCTTAGAGTTTAACGCAGTTTAATTCGTTTGAAACCTCTATTCTGATTTCGTCTTTCGATGAATAATCGACGCATTATAAAGAATGATATTCATGTCAAAGCGTCATTACAGCTCAACCTAATGGATGATTAAATAGACAATAGAAAATAGTCTGTAACAAAGGCACCTCGGTATTGGTCGATGTTTTTCTCATAGAACCAGTCTACATATTTCTTATAAACAAATAATTTAAGCTCATCAATATGAGCCTCACAAGAAAATCCACGCTACTGGCAATAGTGTCAGTTGCGTTCGTATGTACCGTAGTCATGAGCACCATAGCGCCTGCATTAGCCCTGACTAAATACTTCAATTGTACCACAAGGGCTGCAAACAAGCATACCGATCTTACTTTGGAAGACGTAAACGAGTGCTATTACAAGATATTTGTAGGTGCCAGAGAATATTACCTGAATGAAACGTCAGTGTTGCATACACAGACTAAGTAATGTATCTGCATTGATCAAAAACTCGAAGCAACTTACAATTGCTCATGTTCTTCGATCACCTAAACTTTTTCAACGAAGAGCATTCATGTTCGTTGCACGGTGCTAGTACCTAATAGCTCGTTCTCTTTCAATTTCATTTGCCTCAATATGACTCGAGGATGGGTTCTGGACTTTTGTTTTTACCGAAGTTAAATTTAATACTGAGTAACTGACTAACACAGTTAGATAAACGTGGCGCCTGACGGGCGAACTGACCTACAAGAGGGATGAAGATTATCGCCACGTAATTGAAGAGAAGTTTGTCGATATAGAAGTTTATTTTATCTCATTAAATAGAGGCCGTAAAATAGTTGAATTTTAATTAGCCTGTAATTAATACAGGCAAGTAATATTATATCAGAGTTATGGGTATTCTGGATCATCCACCATGTCAGAGAGCATAATATTCAAAGATAGATCTAAGCTATCCCCTAGGTATATTCCAACAGAGCTCCCTCATAGAGAAGGAGAGATAAACAGGATAAGGGATGTCTTTAAAGAGTCATACACAAACCCGGAAAAATTCCCTCTGTCTATAATACAACTGATTGGTCCTGCAGGACTTGGAAAAACATCTAGCGTTCTCAAGGCTTCCAAAATTATAGCAGAAGAATTCGCTAACCATGGCCACTCACTCAATGTTGCCTATGTAAATTTGAAGCTCCAGGGCGGTAATAAGTATGGTATTTACAGATTTCTATTAGAAAAATTTGCGCCTGATTTACCTTCACAGGGTCTTAGTGCGGAGGAAATGCTTAGATATCTCTTACATCATCTTCATTTGAAGAAGAAGTATGGCCTAATCGTATTAGATGAAATTGACTATTTGATCAAGACTACGAAAGACACGGGAATAATTTATGATTTGACAAGACTCAATGAATTTGAACCTGACAATTCATGTGATGTGAAGGGAGTAATATTCATTGCCAGAAGCAAAGAATTCCACGGCAAACTGGACCAAGCTGAAATAAGCACGCTTGGCCGATTTCCAATGGAATTTTTTCCATACACACTCGAACAGGTCACCGATATATTGGTCAAGAGATGCTCTGAAGCATTTAATGATATGGCTATCGGATCAGACATGATCGATGAAATAGCAAAGATGACGATAATGCCTCACAACCATAGTGACATACGGTTTGCGCTAGATCTACTTCTCTATTCTGGAAATCTTGCCGAGTCTCAAGCTACTGACAGAATAACACTAGACCAAATACGGGAAGTATATGGCAGAATAAGGACCTCTATGACCCCGGAGGACTTTAACGATCTATCAATGAATCAGACATATACGCTCCTGGCCCTCGTTAGAACTTTGCGAATGAAAAAAAGACATTATGCAGAACTTAAGGAGATACGACTTTCTTCATTGGAACTAATGCAAGAATACAAATTGAAAAAGTTAGACATAGAAGACCACTTACATGATCTTCATACTAGAAAAATTATTGAAGTGAACTCATTGAGGGATATAGGAATACCATCTCAATCATTGGAAGAGCTTGAATCAATGATTCAAAGGAAAGTGAAGTTAACACGACAACATTGATTAACGAACACATATGAACCCCGTGGAGACGGTAGAAGTTGGGTTAGGGAGTATAGGAAGGGTGAAAATTTTGAAAGCCTTAACAGAGGAACCTAGGATGCTCACAATCTATGCATTGCAAAAGAAAACTCATCTTAAGAGAGAAGATATCAAGAGGAATCTTCGGGATCTCAAATCTATAGGTTGGGTAAATGAAAGCAGAATTGCTAACTCGGTCTACAGTCTAAACAGAGATAACGAGTATATTCAACATCTAGCTACATTTTTTCTAAACGTAGGGTATGTAGAGGAGCACGTCTATTGATCCTGAACCTTACTCAATGCTATTGTACAATGATGTGCACAAACTAACGAGTAGATAAATCTCGTCAAAAAAAGGAATAATAATAAGATTTGT
>JAATVS010000027.1 GCA_014523695.1 Nitrososphaerales archaeon TH5895 | reverse complement strand
TACCGATTCGCTACAAAATCTTCCCGTAGACATTTATCATGAGGTTACTGCCCGTATCGAAAGGCTAAGAGGGTCTTCAAAAGAATTTGCGGTAGAGGAACAATTAGCACAAGCGCAGATAGAACTTTTGTTTAGTGCAATAAGGTTGCTCTTTGAAGCTAGGTACGCCAAGATAGAGGCGAACAGAAAGGCAGATCTTCTTGCCAAGAAAAAAAATGAATTAGAGATAGATTATTCCAATATGACCAGGGAAGAGAAATTTGTACTGGATGGGAGCCTGGAAACAGAGAAGAGGATCAATATGATCTTGTCGGCTATTGTAACAGGGAGGCCTGTAGTGTTGGATAAAATATCGAATATGCTAAGCCATAAGCGCATTCCTGTCAGGTTTATCAAGCCCATCGATCGATTCATGGGAATAGATATGGTGACATATGGACCTTATATCGAAGAGGACATCGCATTACTCCCATCTGAGAATGCGAGAGCCCTAACACAGAATGGCTTTGTTGAGGAAATTCAAATACTCGCGCCGTAATTGCGTTGGCGTCCAATGAGCTTACCTTGAGTAACGCAAATATTGTTCGTATGGCCTCTAATTAAGGCAAACAAGAATGACGCATAATGGGGTGGATATCGATCAGTTTTTACTTCTTGCGATTTATCCGACTGTGGCATTCTTTGCGGTGGGCTACCTGGGAAAAAAGCTCTCCTTGTCAGATTTCTTCAAGTACGGCCTCCAATCTTTAACAAGCTTTGCATTTTCCATTGCATACTTCATTCTGGTTCCAAACGGAAATGCGCAGGGTATTGCAATAGTTCTTATGCTATTTGGCATACTTCTTCTCGTGATCGCTAGAAAGCACAAATTGGATTCAGAGATTTACAAACCTCGTATGTGATAGTCATCGAATTGAATAGACTTTAGGTTATACAGAGATAGCGTTTTGACGAAACCTAAAAGGATTAATACACGGGATATGACTAAAACTATTGATGCCAACAGCTTATGTACTTATCAATTGTGACCTCGGTTCTGAGGAAGAAATTCTAAAGGAACTGAGGAGATTAAATGAAGTTGTTGAATTAAGCGGTGTATACGGCGTCTATGATATAATTGTAAAGATAAGGGCCGATTCTATGGACAAATTAAGAGAAACAATAACTTGGCATGTTAGAAGAATTGATAAGGTAAGATCTACCCTTACCATGATAGTCATTGAAGGACAAGGAGATAAGTCAAAGGTCAAAACATAGTCGAGGTACAGGAGATTCAAGGAAAAGGAAGAATAGAGCCTTAATCCCACTAGACTATGCGTTTCGTATGAATGATCAATCGTACTATTTTGAATCACCTCGTTTGGATTTTTGAAAAGGCCGTTTTCGCTTTTTCTGACTTTCACTGGATGTATGTACCAGGGTCAGTCGCGCTGATTTTAACCTTAAAAATGTTCAGGATTACCTCACCTAAGTCAAAAATATCAATAAATACCAAATGGTTACATCATTTCCATTATTTTTATCATCAGAGGCGTGGCACTGCTTATCGTCTAATTTGAAGTAGATCTAGAATTTGCTTTTAAGATACTGTCTATCATTGCTCTTGGGTATCTTGAACCAATACATGAAGTCTGACAGCACTTGGCCGATTAGTCTGCACGAATTCATCTACTTGTCGCTTTTTCCCTTATCTGTCAAAGGATCGATTCGGAAAGATACCTTCCTTGCTTTAGCGCATTTCAAGTACCGCCTTAATCAAAATGATATCTAATGCCTGGAATTTTGACTATCGTTTCTTCAAATCTTGATATCAATGATCCTAAACCCTAGGACCAATGCAATTCCAATTATAACAAATCCAGCTGCCATAAATGCACCTTGATTCTTAATTGGCGCTTGGGAAATTCCACCCTTATAGAGTAGGTAAACTCCGCTTGTACCAAGAAGGAAAATGATGATCATAACCACTGTTTCAGCAACTGTTTGAATAGACCTTGATGGGATTATGAACGAGCCTGATAATCTCTCAGATCCTTCAAGGATAGAATTAAACAAGCCTGATCCTAACGCAAAAAAAAACACAAGATAAATAGATGATGCAATTAAAATGGCTTTATTTGAATTCATATGCATTTTATTGTCAACTAGAGAATGACTATTTATAAATGTCTTTTTAGTCGGAGCACAACTGATATAAAAAAGCCATAGGAGCAGATTAGGTGCTTGGAGAACTTTCATTGGCTGTTAGTGCCAGTGCTCGAATAGGGGAACCTGAAGCACCTTTTAGCTTTAGCGGACTTATTAACAAGGTGAACCTGGCTTTGTGTTTTAGAGTATCGAGATTGCACAAATTCTCTACGATCAAAATCCCGTTCTCTAGCAGGGTTTTGTGACAAGAAAAATGCCTATCTGAACCAATATCAATACTTGGACCGTCTATTCCTACAGCATTTATTTTCTTCTCTGCCAAGAACTCAGCAGCCGCCGCTGACAATCCAGGATTGCTTCTCATGTAATTTTTGTTCCTTATCATCGAATGCCAGCCAGTTCTAAAAACAATTGAGATTCCGCGATCTATTTCGTTGATATCTCGTAAATCATCAGGAGTGATCAATTCATTTGCGCTTTTTGGCAGGTGCAATAGTAGGGCCGGAGATACCAGCCGCTCTACCTCTACCATATCAATACTCTGAGAATGCGCTACGAAATGGGAAGGTGCATCCATATGAGTTCCAGTATGAGTACTCATCATCATAATTTCTGAATCGTAAGAGTGCATATCATACCTTGTCCACTTCACAAATAGGGGTTGAGGAGAACCTGGAAACACTTGCAATTTTGAATCTATTTCGAGCGACAAATCTATCACCTGCATCTTGTTAATCTGTCACTTTATTTCCGCTACTTGTTCATAAATCGTATTAGAGCAATTCAATTGAGGACACTCATTTTCCCTACAGTCAACACATTCTGAGAGATGTAGTAGCTTCATCGTTTGCCAACCAATCCACTTTACTCACTAAATCGCCACATTGTGATTCGCTTAGACGAGGTCTTCGTTGGTTATCAATGCCAGAAGTGCTGCTCTAATTTCCTTCCCATTTGCTGCTTGTCTGAAGTACGTGGCATTGTTAGTGTTATCTATTGAATGCGAGATCTCATCTAACCTGGGCAAAGGGTGCATGATTGAAACATCAGTTTTTGACTTATCGAGAGTCATTTGATCAATAGTATACGTACCCTTTACTTTTTCGTATTCTTGTATGTCTGGGAATCGTTCTCTCTGGATTCTCGTTACATATATGACATCTAGCGTTGACAAGATATCATCAGGGAGGTCACTATACTCATGGATCTTTAACTTACGTTCCACTCCATAAATTGACTCCTTTCGTATGCTGAGCGTTGGAGGTGATATAAGTCGAATATCTACATCATAGTTAGCTAGCCCATAAACCAAAGAATAAATGGTTCTTCCATATTTTAGGTCTCCAATAATTCCTATTCGAAGGCCATCAATTTTTCCCTTCTCTTTATAAATTGTGTACAAATCAAGCATGGCCTGAGTCGGATGTTCCTCGCTTCCGCTTCCTGCGTTGATAACGGGG
>JAATVS010000026.1 GCA_014523695.1 Nitrososphaerales archaeon TH5895 | reverse complement strand
TGATGTGGTATCATATAGATGACCATGTGTGCCATTTTCTAGATGATGTTTCCTTTCTTCATTTGTCATAAATTTAGTACCGCACACAAAACATTCAAAATCAGTGGGCATTCTTAGATCTTCTTTTGCTCTTGTCTTGTCTTTTTCCTTTATTTGTTTCACTTTTGATATTTGTCTTATCACATGCTCTATACCCATCATAGCAAATAATATCGAGTATATTATACACTTATAATATTTAGACTTAAGTAATCATCATCTTTAAATAGATTGTATATTTCTCTAAAACAGATAACAAAATCCAATCAAATATGGCATATTTATAAAAAAATTATAACTCATTAAGTAACTTACTGGGCTTATTACTTTACATGATACAGACTGTATAGCAATAATTCTACGATACGTTTTCTGATGTAAATCTGATGCAACTGTAGGAAAAGAAGAATGCTAAATAGATGAGATCAAAAGATAAGAGGGATTCGAGCTTATTATACCACTACAAATTTCTAAAAATAGGTGGGATTGATTCAAAGATATACCATTTTTGGCAGTCTTTGTAAGAAAATATGAAGAATTGCAATTAACTTTAGAGTCGAATTGATTGCGTCTAATAATTAATCCTTTGCTAGAAATCACCTGAGAGATTTCTTATCGCCCCAGTACTCCGTCCAAACGTGCTTTACAACCAGATCCATCAGTCCTTGTCGTAGCCCCCAATAGATCACCAATTAGGTGCTGTAATTCATGCTCATCGCTGGATTAATGATGTCATGGGGAATATATGTCCATTTGAATGAAGATTTTCACTACCAAAGTGCAGGAAGAATGCAATAAAGATTGAATTCATATGATCTTGAGAGGGAATAGTACGTGGCCCACACCAATTTAAATGACCTAAAGGGCAATTATCATCAGCCTGATCTCTAGATTATGTTATACTGACCCAAGGAGGGGAGGGATAATAATCCCTAGTAAAGTTGCTTGGCTGACACTTGAAAGTTAGTCGTGATTGAAAATTCCGAAATCTGAATCCACTTTACACATCGCCCGTTCTCGAGCTTAAAATACATTCCTGTCGCGGCCTGATAATGACATACCTAGACTCGACCATAGAAGAATTATCTAATTGGTCACATTGACAGTTGAACGGGAATGACAAGTAAGGAGACGAAAGATTCCTAAAAAAAGTAAAGACAAACGAATTCGAAAAGAGCAAGAAGCTTTACACAACAGCTTGGTTTCTTCATCTAGTCAAACCATAATTGAGGACTTTGTTCTGACGCGCTGACCTCAATATTCACGGATACTGTGGGGTTCAAGTATGACACTAATGATGGAGTATGTCTAGCAATATCAAATGTATCAGTCTTAATGCACCATTATAAAATCCGAATACTAACCAGGCGATCTTTTCTGCCATTTAATTCCTTCGACTAAATTTGACCAAAAATGCTGAAAAAGTGATTTTTAATTTATCAGATCAGACGATCACCTGATTCCTGCTATTATGTCAGAATTGCCTACTAACGGATCACATTACTTTTGCTCGCCTCTTCATTTTATGAACTTGTACTAATCTCAAAATATTAGTTGAGGAATTTTGAGCCCAGGGTCCACCTACTCATAGCAGTTGAAATTAAAACGAGATCACCGAACAATCATTACAGGACATCGTGCATACGACAAAACAGCTGACGCAACACTCCCTAAAAGCATTCCTCTAAACCCTGATCTTCCTCTAGTCCCTATTACTATAAGATCTATATTTTCACTCTCGGCACAGTTGAGAATTGCATTTTCCACCTTAGAGAAGGGGTCTTCGATAATTTCTGATCTAAATTTTACCTTCACATATTCTGCTTTTTTTAAAACATCTAAGGTTGATTTTTCGACCTCGTCTAACCATTTTCTTGCTTCTCTTCTTTTTTCTTCCAATATGTTATCTTGTGAGTGAGTCCCAGGCGGAACAAGGAAACTCCCGTATGGTAGAGACATCAGATCAATTACCGTCAAACCAATTAAATCTGATGCAAATGTGGTGGCAAGCCTGATACCATAGCGAGCGGCCTTCATTGAAGTCGCCGATCCGTCTATTGGAAGCAATATCTTCCTGATATTTTTTATTCCTGTATTAGATATCATGAATCCCTCTACAATAGTAATACGATGTATCTGAGTAATTATCTCTGCGCAAACTCAAAAATTGTAGTCCCTCAAATATAATATTCTAACATCCGTTCGATTTCATCCTTAGCTACTTCGTCATTTGGAAATTCATCATATCTTGCAAAATCAAGAGGGGTAATTATTCCAACAAAGTGTTTTGAACCGGATTTATCATTAATACTGTTATCATCAATAACAAGCAAGTGTCTCACATTATATCGTAACATCGTATCGGCAGCAATTGCAGGGGTAGAAGTGGAACCAATCGTGATGAGAGGCACTGACATTATCTGCTTTATTGTAATTGCACTTGTAAATATATCATTAATACATACTTTGGTGACTAAATCTCGCTCAGTTACCAAACCCTGTGGTTTACCATCTCCGTCGACTACTATCAGCGAGCTGATATCCTTTTCCTTCATTTTTTTAGCTGCGTCCTGGACGGAAGCCGAATCGTCAATAGTCTCTAGTCTTTTCCTCATAATATCTCTTACAGTCGTGGCCATCTATACGAAATGATAATCGCCTTCAACTTTTAAGGATATTGACGATATCATCGATCCGACATCAGGAACTCAACATCGCTGCTATTTTGTGGACTTGGTTCTCAACTTTGTTCAAAACACTGTTCATAAAATAGACAACTTGTATTGTCAACATAAAGCATCTCTAACAAATATTTACCATAATTATCTCATCTGCAATTCACATTAAATGGGACAAATAGCGTATATATCTTCTAGTGTATTAACATTAAGTTGGCACGATCTGATAATTTTGCCATAGAGAAGGGCAAAGCAGAAAAAGGAATAAACTGGATGAATACTTATGCCGCCACGAGAAACAAAAAGTTCAACGCGAAGCTTAGCGGCTACACCCTATCAACTGTAAACTTTGGAAATTTTGAAGTAATTTCATGGGAAGGAGAATGGTCTGCGGCCCGTCAGATAATAGTTAAAGCGAGCAGCAAATTGAATATGAAAATAGTCGAAGCCGGATATCATTCCAAATCTAACATCCTGGAATCATTTCTTGGACTGGGCAAAGAATATGCTAAAGTATACAGCGGCGGAGTACTCACGGGTAACGTCGTATTAGGAACAAAGGGAGGAAAAATCATCGCCGATTCTGAAAAGTTAGTCTAGGTGGCTATGGTGATGATTGCAGCTATAACAATTCATATCAAGTATACGAGTCCAAAAATATTATCACTATTCTCAATTGAAGTTCCTTACAGTAGATTCCCAGTCTGGAATTCTAACATTCTTTCAATCACTTCACTTCCCTGCCTACAAGATCTTTTTTGATGCGGAGAAATTCTTCCTCATTCAATACTCCTTGTTCTTTTAGTTTTATGAGTTTGGTCAATTCATCTGCAATCGAATAACTGCCTATTTGATTTGATTGGATGGGCAAGGCGGAGTAATTTTCTTTTTCAGTGTTGTGAAGGCCTTCTATTCCCTTTAGATGCATTCCAAAACGAATTACCTCTATTAAATCCTGTGCCTTCACTTTCGGGATCGCTTGTATTACACCTTCGTTATCGTTGTTTCCATGTATAATTCCATGTATCATACCTAACTTTTTGGAACCAACTAAGGCAGGAGCTTCGAATCTTATAGTAGATGAGAACAATCCTTTTTCAAGCTTAATACTTGTAATAACGTCATATGGGATATCAATTAGGTTTTCTTTTATGCCTAACAAATATGGGTCTCTAATAATTAATCGCTTTTCCGTCGCATAAATGGTATTAGGCGTAACATAGGAACCTCCAGGCAAGATTCTCGATTGACGAGCAACAATTATCACATTCTCATCTGGATTTAGTACGTCTCGAATTTTTCTAATATCGTTCAAATCATCACTGTTGAGTGGCTGAATCGAAAATTTTTCACTTGTTCTCATGACTAGGTCTTTAGTATTATCTAGTCTCTTTCCCAAACCAAACAACTTCTAGCTTACACATTGATATCCTAATACTTATTTAAGAACTACGAAGAAATGATCCCTGTAAGTATTTTGTCTACATTTCATAAATGACAGTATGGACTTTGCAACAGAAATTCGTGTTAAGATTTCATCATTCTCAACTGCCGTTCACATTCATTGTTAATCTTTTTAAGGGTTGCATGTTAAAGTTAAGAGACTACCTCGATGATCGACATAGCGGAGAAACTGAAAAATATAGATATAACAAATTTGATGACCAAACGAGTAATAACTGTGTCAGACGACCAACCTTTACAAGAGGCGTCCAAATTGATGTATCAGAACAATATTGGAAGTATAATAATACTCAAGAGCAATGATGAAACTGAGATTGAAAGCGTTCCTATAGGAATCGTTACAGAAAGAGATATTGCCAGAATAGTGGGATTCGCATCGACATTTTCTCCTACGATGTCAATATCAGAAGTAATGAGCAAACCATTATTGACGACAACTACGAGTTCCTCTTTAAAAGAAGCTGCAGATTTGATGCAACAGAATAATATTAGGAGGCTTCCGGTACTAGATAGTAAAGGGAAACTAGTAGGATTTGTTACTGCAAAAGATATACTTAAATCAACTATGGATATTCTGAAGAAGATTATAGTTGAACAGGATTTTATGACCTTAGCATTTTAATTGAGGGTGATCACACTCGTAATTGTTAATGATTAAAGAAGCGAGTAACAAACGAGCTTCATAGGCAGTACATGCGCAATAGTAAGTAGTGATTTAGGCGGTTCTTTCTCTAAAAAAGATATCTTGGAGTGAAGCCACTTCAAGACGTTTGCAAGTTAAAAACTCTGAATCTATATATCTGCAGCTTTGCAAAATTCTGTTTGCAGACACTACCATAGGCAATAATCCGATCTATTATCAGTACGATAAAACAGGAAGGCGTGAAAGTCAGGCCGAATTGCTGGTCACGCTTTTGTACTACATAGATGAACAATTTGAGATTGGACATTTATTCTCGTTCGTCATGGAAGGTTGCATCA
>JAATVS010000220.1 GCA_014523695.1 Nitrososphaerales archaeon TH5895 | reverse complement strand
ATCCGCCCTATAAAGGAGTACGCGGAAAGGGAAGTGCAAGAATATAAGAAGATGTGGATTTTAACATTGTTATCTGGGAAAAGATTATGGTCAGATATTCGGGAAATTTAGAAGACCCGAAGGCACTTGCACTTCGAGATGTACTGAAAAAGGGTGAATCAGTCGTATTGGAGAGTCCTAAGTATTTCTCAACGTGGGATTACAGTAAACAATAGACAAACCACTGCGCACAAACTTTCTCTTTTTCTACGTAAAACACAAATCCGTTTAGGTTGGCAACTATGGAAGTTTGGATTTTGCGCGTGCGAAAAGATTTCCTCGAATTACAGTGTTAGGTTTTCTCTTGCCTTGTCGTATGGGAATTCGTCTCTTCTAATACTATCGGGATTTATTTTAAGTTCCTTTGATAGTTCTAATGCAAATAGTTGTTCCCAGCCAAGTTGGCACAACCGTGTAAATTCTGTTGGAACCCGGAACAGACTATCGTGTATGTCATGTATGTCAATAGTGTTGAAGGCCTAGATGCCCTCAGAAATATCCTTCCTTATCTTGATGAAGGTTTTGGATATGCGGTAGAAGTTAGACACAGATCTTGGTTTCAGGACCTTGCATACAATCTTTGCCAACAATAACATGTGTCTGGTTTGGAGTCAACTTGCAGATATACATACCCCTCCTATTGTCACGTCAGACTTCGTCTATGTTAGATTTATCGGCGATAGTTATGTGATGGAGAATTGGTTCAAACCTTGAAGTTGGTCCTTAGATACTAATTGTACATGATTCTTCTAGTAGTTATGTTAGTCATAAATAAGTATAGATGTCTTCACTAATAAAACAGAATAAGAGATGCCTCGGCAACTCAAACATAGATCCAGATCAGAAATAATTTCATCTATTCTTGAAGTAACCAATGGGAACAAGGTGAGAAGGACAGAGATTCAGTACAAGACGTATTTGTCGTACAACATCCTAACGGAATATTTGTTGCAACTACTTCAGTGCGACTTGATTGAATATATTGAAGGAGAGAGGGCATTCAAAACTACTCCAAAAGGAATGCAGGTCTTACGGACGTACAACCAAATGGAGGAATTGTTCGTTAAATCCCCTTAGATCAACGAACGAAATAATTTGATTTTTTGCGCGCAAAAACCGCATATCCTAGATTAAGGATGAGACTTATTTGAATGCGCATCAGAACTATGTGAAAAAAACTTTTCATTTAGAAAGAGTATTAAATCATGCAAAACCATCATAACTATATGAAGATAACATCTTTAGAATTTGTTTTCGGGGCAGGACTAGGATTATTAATACTAAGTACTATTCAGGTGTCGGCTCAACCTCTTACAAAGGACACTTTAACTGGAAATGTAACAGAAGTAGACATTTCAATAGATCCTGCAGAACCCCTGCCGCCAAACGGGACGGTAATTATCAGTACAGAAGGTGCAACAGATACAGACATGGATGCATTTCCACCTGAAGGAGTTAACGTCATTATCTCAAGTGATACCGTTACAGTAACGAATCAAACCGTAGATCTCGGAACGGCTGAGGGACAGGGAGATGGATCTGGATCCGGCGATGGTGGTTCTGATGAGGGATCTGGATCCGGCGATGGTGGTTCTGATGAGGGATCTGGATCCGGCGATGGTGGTTCTGATGAGGGATCTGGATCCGGTGGTGATTTCGATGATGAGTAGGCAGTATGCGATGACTATTGTCTGACTATCCTCTTTATTTTCTGCGCGCAAATTTACATCATCCGGAATTGAAATTTGAATCGAAAAGGCAGGAGACCATGGTAGATTGGATGGCGACAGAGTCGCCCGCCCTTATGGTGTCTATTGCGATTAAGGGCGATCCATTCGAAAAATTTTAGATAATACTAAAGTTAAAAAAGAAAATTTAGAAAGATCATAGATTTACTATGGATAATTCAGTTTTATAATTTGTTTGTGGTAGCCGCAGCCGCTGTATACCAATCACCATGAAAGAGACCATTCTGGACATAGATAGAAAGTGATTACATGATTCTTTCCTAATATCGGTTCAAATAATAAGTATTGAGGTCTAGTATGCCTGATGCATAAACGCATTCACCCATACCAACGTAAGAGCATATTGATAAGATTTGGTATAATCTTGGCATCGGTTATCGTAACTACGAATCTAATTGTAGTATCCCTATTATCATACTTTCCGAGCCAGCATTATTCTATAACTGTAGTCGCATTAAACGTAACAGCATGCATTGCGAGCGCTGCGGGAATTATTACGGTTTGTCGGTATGGCTTCTATGAAGTACACGGTCAATCATTACTATTTTTGACATTAGGGATAATTGGATGGTTTTTGGCTGACTTAACTCTTGCATACGGACACTTTGTATTTCATTTCGAAGAGGAACAATCGTTGGTGGTTTCATATGGAGATCTTTTCTGGATCATAGGATATGTCTTTTTGTCATTGCATCTTTTTAGCGTTCTCAGACTAGTACACCGCACTCAGATCCATGCACTCACTGTTATAGTAGTTATTGTTATTTGTGGATTATCAATCGCCTATAATATAATATTCCCATCAGAACTTCTTGTGTCAGCAGATGAATTCCTGGTAGGAGAGACTAGAGCTGGTTTCATTGACCTAGCACTTTCAATCTTGTACGTCGTTCTAGATTTGATCTTTATCATACCCGCTGTTATCATTCTCACTGCAAGCCGAAAAGACTATTATAATTTCATATCATGGATGCTTTTCTCACTTTCTTTACTTACAAATGCTATTGCTGACGAGGGATTTGTACATCATTTTCTAGAGGGCAGCACAAAAGAAATGTGGACGTGGGATCTTTTTTACATCACAGACTAT
>JAATVS010000219.1 GCA_014523695.1 Nitrososphaerales archaeon TH5895 | reverse complement strand
TATTCCAGGAGCCGTTTTGACTACAATTATCTTTATTATAGGAATCCTTTTGCTAATTGTAGGTATTGAAAGTGTTATCAGTGGGCTCTTTGTAAAGAGCAAATCTCGTATGGCAAGTATCGGTTTAGGAATCTTAGTTATCATACTCTCACTTATAGTAATTGCATTTCCATCGGCAGTGGGCGTATTTGTGTTAATACTTATCGGAATTGTACTCCTTATAGATGGTATCTCAAGACTTGTGCATGGATTTGGAGACAAAGAGCGCCGGGGCTGGTCAAGAGGATTCCGTATTGGTGTGGGAGCATTGGAAATTGTCCTAGGCATCTTGATAATGGTTTCACCTGGATTTGGAGCTGCATTCGTAGGCCTCATAATCGCAATAGCCGTACTGATAGTCGGAATAGAAATGGTTATAGCTGGGATTAAAGGAAGAAGAATGAGGCTGCCGACCCCTGGACGGTAAATATAATAATAAACTATTGACACTCTAGATCCGTTATGAGGTCGTGAAGTTAACGATAGAAGTTGACGTTGATGTAAAATGGCTTTATAATTGCGGTAAGGTTCACTCTACTCATTTTTTGGATTCAATCACTAGGTTTGTTGTTAAGGCCGATGCCGACTAATCCCGAATTTAACATATACCGTAAAGGACTAATTCTTGTCTATTGTATGATTGGTAAATGTTTCTACTCGACTTGTTAGGGGGGTTCAATTCTCTCAGGATTAACCATACCCAACATTGACGGCGTAGGCTTTTTTTGATCTCTGCATACTAATTCATTCAGTTCTCTCCTGAATGTCCAATAAATTAAACTCTTTCAAGAAATCGGTCATGACATCCTGCGAAATATCTTCAACCCTAACCTCTCCAGCCATAACTTTTTTCAAGCTATTTACTATTCGAAAGAATCGTTCTACTGTCATGACCAACCCATAATAATCACGAACTCTCTCTAATGTTGTTTCATAATGTTTATTAATACCTGACGCAGTTGCATCTGAAATAAGAATTACATCATATCCGATATTGAAGGCGTCTCGCAATGACGTTTCTACGCATATTGATGTATCGACTCCGCAAATAATTAGGGTATTTATTCTCTCGCTCTGTAGCCAGACCCTTAATTCGGTATCTTGAAAGGCAGAGTCTCTCCGTTTAATAACAACGTGATCAGAATCTGCTGGCTTGATTTCATCAATGGTTTTCGCGTCCCATGTTCCCCTAACACATATGGGTACTTTCAGTCGTTCCTCTCGCGTCACTGGAAGTAGCCTGTGAACTCTAGTTAAGAGATCTATTCCACTGGGTTCTCTAATGGCTTCAGTAAAAAAAATAGGAATTAGATTTGCTCTACAAAAATCTAGCAGCTCCTTGGTTTTGGGTATAATTTTTCTATACTCTTCGGTATTCATACCAAGCTGATCGTAGGATCCTCCTTTACTAACAAATCCGTTTTGCATATCTACTACCAATAATCCAAAATTAAATGCATATTTACCAAGTTGAACTTCGAACATTTGAAGAAAATTCTCTTGAGGTGTTTATAAGGATACTGTAGCGCAGGCGGACAGATCCAATTCAATAAAAGAATCTCATCATGTTTAGTTTATTATATCTAGTCAGGATCGCAGCGCAATTAGTGTCGTAACGAAAACCAGCCTAATTTAAGGGCAATAAGGATATTTGAGTTCTGATATTCGCGTGATTCATTCATTATTCAAATTGAACGTTTAGAGTGTATATCACAAGCTCAATTCGATGCTTACATCTGTTTCACATCAGCAGTATTCAATGCCTTTACAGCAGGCCCACGCATAAGCGTTACAAGTATGGTAGCCACAATTGCCAAGACAAGACCCACAATGAAAACAATATTAAAAGCAGTAGGACTTGGGTACTGGCTAGTAGTACCGTCCACCTCAATTGGTATCAGAATGGACGATATGATTACAGTTGCTATTACAGGGCCTATAGCTCCACCAATTATTCTCATATCGCTGGTTGCCGCAGAGGATATACCTGTTAGCTCTCTTGGGGTTAGAGCTATTATAATATTGATCAGTGTGACAGGCAAAAGCGCAGCCCCAATTCCAAAGATGAAGAGTGACGCCGTGACATCTGCCGAGGTGTTATGGAATATAGTAACGAGCAAAAAGGATATTGACATGATCACCATACTTGGAATCAGCAGTATCGTATTGAGTTTATGTTTCTTTGCTAGTAATAATCCGAAGACTGGACCAAATATCAAGACCGCTAAGGATAAAGGTAGCTGTAACAACCCTACCAGGTCTGCATCCAGTCCAAGGCCAGACCCCTGAGGAGCAGCACCTAATTGTGGTATCGCAGTTATGATGATATATTGAACAACGCCAAACATTAGCATTGCTATATTTCCTGCAAATATGGGTGGTTGAAGTAGCAGCTTCAGCGGTACTAGGGGAGATTTAGACTTTTTCTCTACTAGTACGAATAGAATAAGTGAGATAGCTCCGATTACTAGTGGAACCGCGAATCCTATTGGATTTTCTAAGGCAGAGCCACTATTAGTTATCGCCACTAGGAAAGACACTAGGGAGACAGTCATGGTTACTATTCCTTTAATATCCAAGGCTATCTTGCCCTTCTTTTTAGCTAACCCATCCTTGTCTGCACCCTCCATTCTTCCACCATTAGTATGGTTCCGGTTAGGTGGAACATGCTCCAATATCTTGGCAGTTTCATCTACTGGCAGAGCTCGCCAGCACATAAAGAGCAGTAAGGCTGCAATGGGGGCGCACATAAAGAATATCGATTGCCAACCAATAGAGGCTACTATGATTGGTCCTAATACTACACCTATGGCCATTCCTCCTGAATATGCAGAAGTTACGATACTCTGACCAATCGAGAACTTTCCTTTTGGAAACTGATCTCTAATTATTTTTAGGGCTATTGGTGTGTTAGCAATAGCGATACCCTGAATCGCCCTTATAGTCAGTAAAGTGTAAATGTCTTGAGAGAATCCTGCAAAAACAGTAGCAGCAGTATATATCATCATCATGAGTAACAACATTTTTTTTGCTCCAAAAATGTCACTGAATCTACCGATGAGTATAGTCATGACAGCTCCTGAGATCATGTAAACAGACATGACCCATGATGCAAGGGCCTGATCCACACCAAAATCGTCAGCTATAACTGGAATAGCAGGTGATAGAGAAGTATGTAAAAACAGAATCAGCAACGTAGTCCCAGTTAGTATTATCGCTGACTTCCACGCCGCGAAAGAAATCTCCTCAGATTTGATGGCAGTACTGCTATCATGTGCTGTTGATATATCGCCGGTTAAGGATGTATAACATATTAACCTTATGTCAAGGCTCCTGGTTTAGGAGATACTTATATAGGACCTGTTGATGCTGTGGTACGAGAGGAACAAAAATAATGCAAATTGCGAGGATTCCTCCTTGGCTGCGAATGCTCCAGATCGTGCTGGGTTCAATTTCTGTTTTGTTAGCTGCAATTATCCTGTTTGTTCCAGGCTCGTCTATTTCAACGACTGTGCTCCTCTTATCGCTCATTTTTCTAATCATAGGAATTGAAAGAATTTGCTTCGGAGTGGTTAAAGCAACATCTACGACATCTACGACAACGACGACAACTACGACAACAGCAACAATTACAACAAAGCCATCAAAGTACAAATCATCAAGGATCGCGAATATTGCGTTAGGACTTTTAATTATCGCCCTATCAATCGTGCTTATGGAGTTTCCAGTATTTAGTGCAGCTTTATTGATAGTTTTAGCCGCAATAGCCCTTTTAGTTATTGGAATTGCTCGCATTATACATACATTTAGGGAAGAGGATATTCATCGGGCCACTAGAAAATACCTCAGTGTGGGCGTCGGAATTCTTTGTATCGTGGTAGCCATTCTAATAATTGCAAATCCAACCACTTTCGGTGTGATGCTTCTTGTCTTCATGCTTTCTATCACGCTCATAATAGTAGGGATCAGCATGATAGTGAGAGGAGTTAAAGGCGAAGGTTACATTGCGAAGAAAATTTTCTGAGAATCTTCAGATCCTATTCTTCCTGTCAATGCAGTGAGATTATCAACCATGTTTCTGGGGGCAAATTATCATGTTTCAGTCACGTATGGTCGTAAGAAATAATTAGCATTCTTTACATCCCTTCATGATACAATTCACATTAGGTTTCGTTAATGTGATGAAGTACCTGGAGATTAAATCACTAAATAGATAGGTATACTGGGGGTTCTCGATGTGTGGCCACCTCGTAGATCAGAGGGTTGTGATAGGTAGACTACTAGATAAGTGCACTATACCCATTTTGATATATGAAAACTGGATTTAATATATACACAAACTCATTTTGCAATTTATCGCCGCCAGCATTATTGATCCATTTCATTCAAATCCTCCCAAAGGAGTCAAAGTTGAAAAGATCCCACTAACTTCCTTAGGAAGCTTACCGATTTGGACGTCATTCCTTTCTGAAATGACTATAGTATTACTGTGTAGCTCCTTGGACGGTTTCCAGTACAAGAGTTGGTCATCAACATCCCATTCTACAGACTCTTTAGTAGTTGACGTTGACCACAAATAGAATCCCTTATGGTAGTGAGTATTTTTAGGTACAAATATTACGGTAGGCTCATCTATTACACTACCTTCAAGCATCAGTGAAAAGTATTTGTTTTTGGTATCAAAGGAAAGATGTACTGGTTTGGCAGAACTCAGCAAAGGATAGGGTCTGGTCGCAAGATCTAGGTGTCTTGGTTTTCTTTGAGGACCTAGTAGAGAAAAATTCTCGCGATTCCAATTGTCCTTTCCATCCTTAGTGTTATAGAGGTCATAATTCCAGTAGGTAGAATTTAACAACTGAGATTCAACTTGAATGTATTGCAGATTAATGTATGGCCCAATCTGTTCCGACTCTTGAGTTCCACCGAATTCTGTTAGAAATGGAATCAGATCTCTTTCATATCCTGCAGATACGATCCTTTCAAATACATCAGGCCAATCCTGCTTGTATTTTGATATATTGTCGGGGATCATGCCAAAGGATGACATTATAGCCCGAGTATCGTAATAATGGAACGAAAATACTCCTCTTTCCAGAAATTCAGCGGGCCAATCAGTTTTCCCAGGAAGATATGTATTTATCTCCTTGGGAGGATCCATGAGTCCTTTCTTTGTGTATGTTCCTTCATCTAAAGGCGAGCGTACCATTTCCATATCACCGATGCGCAGAAATCTTCTTAGATCGAATTTCTTAGCCTTATCCCAGCCGGTCAATTTCTTGTTCATCTCTTCTGAAGAAAATGCAGTCCAATCAACGCGTGGCTCAACGAACACAAAGATTTTGTCATCATGCTTCCTTATTTCATGGAAAGCATTGAGATAATACTCCTTTAATAGCTTTGATTCGAATTCAAGTTTGTCAATCCCTGCAGGGTGCGGCTCATTGAATAGGTCGACACCAAAGATGGCAGGGTGACCTTCTCCTTCCTTTGCGTTCTTGAAGAATTTAATTGTCTGCCCTATGGTTTTTTCAAGATGAGTCCTGACCGGATAATGAGAGAGCCTCATCTCATCATTAGTCAAATCGTTATGATAGAATGAAAATAGCGTGTTCTTGACGAGTTTATTTAGTTGGTACGACATGGCCCATAGCCTATTATTTTTCACCGGTTTATCTGGTCTCTTGACTTCGTTATTAAGGGCGAGAGCCCAATCAGGAAATCCATCTCCACCACATACCTCATGAGCTATATCTTGATGGAAATCAAGTAGGACCAGGAGATTGCGCGAGTAAAGTTCATCAATGATCTGTTGTACGAGTTTCAGGTACTCTTCTCCCTCTGGTAGAATCCGATCAAGGTTTGAATTAGGCGTGGGCTCTAAGGCTTTCCAAGAGAGAACAAATCTAACCGCATTAAACCCGGACTCTTTTAAGAGGTCAAGTTCCCTGGTCACAGACTCGATTTCACTTGTAAGCTCATTTGCAGATATCGTCTTAGCATTAAGAGGGGAGATGGGAAGGTAAGGAGGAAGCTTGCTTCTCGAGCCAAAGTTCACGCCTCTGAACATGACATATCTTCCGAAAGAATCCCGAAACCAGTTATCCTTCTTATAAAGGGTTCGAGAATTTAGTATATTTTTCTTATCCATACGGCTACTGAAGTAGTAAATTGCAGGCGTTAGATATAAATTTCGATCATAGTGATTTTTTCAGAGCGACTTTCATTAACCTAGAACGTTATAACAGACAGGTTAGATGTTAGGAGTGAAGCAATAAGTTTTTTTATCTGGCCTCACTAAATAAAATTAAGCTTATTTGAATAAGAAGGCTTGAAGCTTCGCATGATCGGTCACCTTACAAATGTAAAAAATATTAATTTGAATTGGAAGGGCAGTAGTAATCCCCATCAATATTGCATTATTTTCTATATAGTTACTATTGTTGCTATAGTGCCTGGTCTTGTTATTAGTGATATAATGGGGTCTTTACGTAGTTCTCTGATTAATTCATTTAACTTGTATTTTGAATTCACTAATGGACAGAAACAAAAACGACAAGACAAGAAGATAAGACTATGTGTGCTTGTTATATGAATAGTGGTAGTGCTGCCGATTTTACTCAAATCAATCAGTTCACGAACAGTAGCAGCGGCCAATCAGATTCATGGAATAACAAGAGGATCGTAATTCACGTTGATCTAAATTCATTTTATCCATCATGCGAAGAGTTACGTTTGCCGTTGTTAATGGGTAAGCCACATGCGGTAATTATGACGCATGAAGAGCAAGGCCGAATCACAAAAGGTGTGGTAGCTTCATGTTCCTACGAAGCTAAGAAACTGGGAGTAAAATCTGCCATGCCCTTAACCTCTGCATTAAAAGCTTGTCCCGACCTTATCCTTAACCGAGTTGATATCCCATACTACTTATCGATCTCCGAGAAAGTACTGAACATTTTGCACGATTACTCTGATATTTTGGAACAGACTAGTATTGATGAAGCCTACCTAGATTGCTCGAAGAAGATCCATGCTCTAACCATACACAAGGATCAAGCGAGAGATGCTGATGATTCGTCTCTAACAACTCGACCCTCAAAGATTGAAAGTAATGCAATTAACAATTTGAGTTATTCACATCTAATCGAGGATTTTGCAATATCGATCAAAAATAAGATAAAGAAAGAGTGTGGTCTTTTAACATCTGTTGGGGTAGCATCTACTAAATCGATTGCAAAAATTGCTTCAGACTTCAGAAAGCCAGATGGATTAACGATCGTTCTTCCAACAGAAATTCCTAATTTCCTTCAAAACCTCGAAGTAGAGAGAATTTCAGGTATTGGAACAATAACTAGAAGATCATTAAAACTGATGGGTATTGAAACGATCGGACAACTCGCAACAACAGACGTCCAAATCCTTGTACAGCGATTCGGTAATAAGTACGGGATACGTATGTGGAAGATCGCAAAAGGTCTAGACGAGGATCTGGTACAACCTAGAGGTGAACATATTTCTTTGAGTACCGAATACACATTACCTGCTATTACAAATGATCAAGAAACACTACTTGCTCATTTCAACGCCTTAACGGATGAACTATTTAGAAGGATACAAAGAAAAGGGTACCGATTCCGAACAGTAGGTATTAAACTGGTACACGCAGATTTTGTAGTTGAAACAAGAGAGAGATCATATTTGCGCCATCAAGAGACCAGACAAAGCATTAGTAATGCTATACCCGGCCTTCTGCAAAAATTCTATTCCACAACTTCAGAAAGACAAGAAATGCAAGTTGTTACTGACATAATAGAGGACAAGTCTTCAAATTGCAGTACTGATCTTTTCGTTAACGCTCCAGTTAGGAAGATAGGCATAAGGATATCAAATTTGATACTAAAGAGAGGATCGGGCTTGGAGGATGGCCAATCAAGTATGCTTGATTATCTTTAAATTCTATTAACGTGATCTAGGTACCGAAACCAGCAGGAATTTCAGGAGAGCCCCAACTCATATACCTGTTATCTCAGGTTTCTTCAGTTCAATCACGACTTTATCACCTACCTTAAGGCCCAAATCTTCATACTCCCTCATACTCAACTTGAACGTTGGTGCATCGGCTACTCCCATTCCACTCCCAAGAACGTTTGACATAGCTTTGGGTAAGTTCTTCATTAAATCTTCTGGAGAGGAAAAGGTCATCGCCTTAACTCCGAATGGGCTCATTGGTTGCTGTCTTTCCCCCGACGTCTGATCCATGAAGCTCACATGAACGTAGGGCATCCCATCGTGAGACGCTTCTATTCTTGATACGATAAATTCTTTAATCATTTAACTATAGTACAAGAAGAAAGAATAACTTATAAGCCTTGACACAGGTGGAAAATATACTTTGGAGGAAATCTAGAAATTTACAATTTTGATGGATTTTGCAACATGGGGGGGGAGCAATCAATTAGTTGGGCTTCAATTAATTATACCCGAGTACCACTGGTATTTACAATGAATATTACCATGTATTTTCCTTCTTCTAAATTCGACATTAACAACGTTTCGTAATTGCCACACTAGTAGTCAATGTGTTATATTGCGTCATTGTATTTTTTTCCCCGAACATTCTCCATCTTCCTGTTTTCTGATCTTAATTGATATCCTTACAGCTGCCGGACCGAATCAGAATTTCGACTACTATATGGAGAAAACCTTGAATACATATCTGTAATGGTGGATATGTTCTGTTTTATTATAATCAACATTATTTGGATCTTATGGAGCTGAAATTATTCAATGACTATTTCTTTACTATTTAAAATACATATGTATTTCCAATCCATGATTTAGATTCTTGCTTCCTTTCCTATACTAGAATCTGACCATCTGACTATTTCAAGTAGTTGGCTTTTTACCTATGTTAGATGAAACTATGCATGCGTTTCATCGCTTGATATGTGTGCCTCATTTCTATGACCACTTAATTTTGTGTATATAGTCATAAATAATCCGGGCATTCTTATTTGCCGATTTACATATCAAGCTATAAGATTATCTCCTTTACCTTAACCTAATCCTCTTCATGCCATGATACTCACATTGTATGTTTCATTGGAAGACGTCTGATGATGAATAGTTCAAATAAGTAAAATTGTAGTATATGGTCCATTCGATCGGGTTAGAGAAGAGTATCTAACTTATACAGAATGCACTCGTAGTGGAAATAAACATTTTTAAGTTGATCGATTGAGCAGCAGACGTGTCGTCTCATGACTGAAGCACGGTTTGACTTGATTTACTCTAACTCATCGTTGCCTGGCTCTAAGTTCCCCACCCTTATCTGTGGGTTCCCTGGAAGTGGATATGTTGGTAAACTTGCAATAGATCATTTAATACATGAATTGAATGCATCACATCTAGCAGATATTTACTCAAACACGTTCCCTCCGCAAGTTATGATTAAGCCAGATGGAACAGTAGATCTTATCAAAAACGCAATGTTCTATCACGAATCCCCTACCTCACCTTCTTTGAACATGATGTTCTTGACTGGAGACTCACAACCTTCTAATCCTGATGCAGAGTACCTGTTAGCTGAAACAATTCTCGAAATTGCATCTAAATTCTCTGTTCTGCACGTATACGCTTTGGCAGCTTATATCACTGGAGTCTTTGTCCAAAAACCACGAGTATTTTGTACGGCTTCTGATATGGAAAGTCTTAGAAGTATCAATACACCAGATATTGCTGTTATGGATGGTGGAGCAATAACGGGGATGAATGGACTAATAATAGGATTGGCCAAATTGAAAGGAATGAGAGGTACTTGTCTGTTAGGCGAAACCTCAGGGTATGTTGTTGATGCAAAAGCATCAAGGTCAATATTGGAAGTCTTGACTACGAGACTTGGTATAGAGATTAGCATGGATGCTCTGGATGCGAGAGCGAAAGACACAGAAATGTTGATAAAAACCATTGAACAGCAGATGGGACAGACTTCCGGTGGAAGGCCTGAAGGGCGAGAGCAAACCACACAAAGCGATCCTCGTAACACAGGGTATATCAGTTGAAGGCGATTTGTTGCGAGTAACAGCGGCCTCCAATATTAAATGCTCTCTTGTGGCATCGGCATATGGGTGAATTGCTATGCCTTTCTAAGCTTACCATAACGCCCTATGTTCAGGCTATTATCTCCCCTAAAAGCTTGGGTGTAACCATTCTCAATAATGACCGTATCACCCTCTTGAACCATATCTATTTGATCGTCCCAAAGTGACAACTTTATACTTCCACTATCATCTGTTATAACCGCATCTGCTACTCGTGCAGTACCTCCGGCCCTTAGATTTACAGTCCTCGGTTCTGCTATGCTTTCTATTTTTCCTTCTACACTCACACCCCTTATGCCAGGCGTTAGTTCAGTTATCTTCATTTCTTTAATTAGCTGTTGTTCATCCAAAATAAATATTACGTCTGGGATCATTGTCATCTGTGCGAAGCATGAATTAGATTAAATTTTTATCAAGGTATCTTCTCAGTATAATGGAAACAAAACCCGATGTTTCAAATCACGCCTGGAGGAGGGGTAGCGAAGCCTGGTCAACCGCGCAGGACTCAAGATTACACGATTTAGATGGGTGATCCCGTCCCTAAGGGGTTCGTGGGTTCGAATCCCACCCCCTCCAATCCTTCAAGTGGTTGTATTCATTTCAACCTCGCTGATTCTATCTTGATACAGCCCTGAATACTAGGTGGGAGCGGTCTGAGCTAAGTAAATTGACTAGGTTTATTATATAGAAAGGAATGAAAACAAGATCCTTCAGATTCTGTTATACAAGGATCTTCATCTGTCGGTATTTATGCTCGTCTATTTTCCTTTCAGAAACGGGAAGTGCCCT
>JAATVS010000218.1 GCA_014523695.1 Nitrososphaerales archaeon TH5895 | reverse complement strand
CACTTGTCTATGACGTAGAAGTCGTAGATTGGTGTTCCCTCGTTTCGGTTGTTTCTAAATGTATACTCTATAATCGAATAAAAAGCTGGAAATGTTTCTACGAGGCCTATAATCGGGCATAAGAATAGGGTTTGAAAGTGAAATAGAATTTTTTTCGATAATGATATCTGGCTGAATCGAAGATTTTGAAACAAGCCGAGCTGGTATGAGAATAACCAAATAAGTGATGAAAACAGAAGGAGAACTCCTGTGGCGAACTCAATTGGTCCTGCCGTGGTCCAATTATGTAGTGCAGAATTAGAATAAAATTGCTGGAATGCCACGTTGAGATTATCCATAAAAGAGCTCACGATAGTATCAGTTGCAATGCCGTTGCCAGTGCCAACACCACCAAAAGACAGAAACGATAGTACTATTGGCAGGTTTACATAAATGGAGACAATTGTTGATAGGACACCAGCAGCAAACCCCAAGAAATATGTCATAAGCTTATATGAAAGCTTCATTCTGTGAATAGTTGAAAACTTGTCAACGTTTTGGAGGCTTCCTAGAACCCATCTTCTTCTCTGCATAAAATGGTCCTTTATGTTAAGAGGAGGTTGTTCAAGCAATACTCCACCATGCCAACCCATAGAATTTGAACCATATTTTTCATATACCAGGTAGCCGAATAATTGATCCTCAGCTAGTGTTGGACCAAAATTCCAGCCAATGTTATCCTCCACATCAGATCGTACAAGGAGATTACTCCCATGCATATGTAACGGTGGAGTCTTGATAACTACTTTGTTGGTCATTTGCGAGACACAATCGTAGCATGTGAACGGTCGGATCGACTCAGCTAGCGCAGTTAGAACATTGGCACTTTCAAATTTAAGCGGGTAGAAGATAGGCCCCTCAGACGCCACTCCTTTTCCATCCCGTATGAACTTTAAGAGGGACAAAATTGTTTGAGTTGTAACAAAGCTTTCATCATCCATGTGATAGATCCAGATCTGCTTCTTGTTTTCATCCTGGGATCTTCTATGAAGCAGCGCGTATTGAAGTGCTCTTCCTTTCTTAATTGCAGAAGTTTTGAACGATTTAGGTACAAGTACTACCTCACAACCGTATCCATCAAGTTCTGAATTATCGGTAGGGTCATCAGTTATGACTGATATCTTGAATCTGTTATATTCTACCTTCCTGCAGGATTCGAGTATGGATTGTATTCCTCTCTTGACTACCGGGGTTCTTGTTGCAGATCTTGTAGTTATCTGAAATATGATCTCTGGATCATTTCTGATTCTCCTAAGGTCAGATGTTATGAATACTCTGTTGTTAGTTATAAACCTCAAGACGGCAAGGACGGCAATTGGTATATTAATTAACCATAGAAAGGTTAACAATCCAGCTAAAACAGTCTCTTGCAAGTCTGCATCTCATATAATCTATAAGCAATAAGAGTACATCTTTTCTAGAATTGTCTTGTATTAATTTCAACAAGAGCATCCTGTATAATCGCAAGTTTGGATATCTAAGTTCTGTCTAAGCACGCTAAGAAAATCATGATATTATATACTATTCATTAGGTATTTCTGATTTCTAGAAAAAGTATGGATAAAAACCGTTAGAGCTTTTTTCCGAATGGAGTCCTGTGATACTTTGGTGCCGTCTGAAAGTAAGTTAAATGACAATGTGGATGCCGCTTTTTGCAATCAGTGCCAAAGCTACACAGTCATTTTTGATATGATATCAAACGAGTTTGTTTGTAGCTCATGTGGTTGTGTCGTCGCAGACGAACTCTCAAGTTCCGAACATTCAGGAAGTTTTCCAGCTCGAACAGGCTATAGCGACAGGGCAAGGACAGGAATGCCTGAATCTCTAGCGGTGCATCACAAAGGCTTATCCACATTAATTGGAATAGGTGATACAGATGCGCGGGGCAAAGCACTAGAGCCATCACAAAAGGTGAAAATGCAGAGGCTAAGGACTTGGAACAACAGATCTCAATTAAATGATTCCATTTCTAGAAACCTCGAAAAAGCACTGAAATTCTTGAATAATTTTGGTGATAAACTTTATTTAAGCCAGGCTGTAATCGAAAGTGCGGCATACATATATAGGAAAGCCGCTGTGAAGAAGCTCGCAAAGGGAAGGTCTACTCTTGGGCTTGTAGGAGCAGCGCTCTATGCAGCGTGCCGAGAAACAGCTACGCCTAAGACTATATCAGACATCGCAACAGTTTGCAATCTTCCAACGAAAGACGTTATGACTCATTACAAACTCATATTAAAGGAATTATCGCTGCAAGTGCCAGTTCTACATGGACCAGACTACGTTACACTTATTGCAAATAGACTAAGTCTTTCCGAAAGAACAAAGAGAGAAGCCTTGCGTATCTACTCAGACGTTCAAGAGAATCGGATATCTATTGGCAAGAACCCAAGAGCCCTTGCAGGAGCCGTAATTTATCTTGCATCTCAGAATTGCAATGAATTTCTGCGTCAGGTTGAAATATGCCAAGTCGCCGATATATCGACAGTATCTCTGAGGAAGCGCTGCAAAGAAATTAAGGTCACACTTAGTATCTAACGATTCTACTCATAAATAATGCATATGCTGCCGGAGATCATCCCCGTTCCTTAAGCGAATCATTTCGTCAGAAACAATATCCAAATAGGCCGCCTTTGACATTGGATATGACTCTTTACAGGAAAAAATTGTAAAGACCAATCCTTGGTGATCGATTTTATATCCTTCACACGGCTCATGCCCCCTCAAGATCACCTTGGCATTAATTCTTCTCAACCAAGTACTGCTTACTGACCGACCAAAATGTTTACCAATGCCTCTTCTGGACCGTTCAAAATGCCCGTCGTCGAAGATAGAATCTCGTGGATCGTTCCAGAGGATTTCTTCCATCGTTTCGGCGGTTATATGGTTAGCCTGAGCATTAGCCAAAATTTCTATAGCCTTCGGCCTGTCTTGGGGTACCTGAGCCGGTACGCCACCATGCACGATAATGAAACAATTCTCGATCACCACAGATAGACATAGAGCATGAAAGAGCGGCAAAATCTTTTGATAATACAAGGACATCGATTGATCGTGGCCGAACAAATCCATAATCCTATAGGGGAAATCATGAGAAGGAAATGGGAATTCTGTGGGGGCCTCATGATTTCCACGCATTAGGATTACCGATTGGGGAAATCTGGCTTTAAGAAAACATACTGCATACAAAACTTCTGGAGACCTTCGACCCCTATCAATATAGTCGCCCAAGAAGATAAGCTTGTTACGATCGTCTGATAAATACCGTTCATAGCTTATCCTGGACAAGATAGTGTTTAGAACGCCATAATCACCATGTATGTCTCCGACTACTACTAACCTCTTAGGTATGTCTAACTTTATCAACGACCCAAGTACTTTGCCTCCTGAGATCTGTCCAGTTGCATTTTGATCCTTCAGAATTCTAGTGCTGGCATCTATTGTGTTACAGAAATCTATTAGAGGGAGATCCTCACTAATTTCTTCTAGACCCCTTACCAATTAGCGTATTGAAGCGTCTTGCCAGCTGACCAATAAAAATATTGCTGATATTTCAGTGGGTATCTAATTGGCAGTAGTCTTTAATGGGATCAAATCTGTTACAATCAAGAGTGGAGACCTGAGTCCATTATTGTTTGCGTTGACAGAATTAACAGAATCGACACAATAAAGTAGCAAATCTTGTAGAGAATGACCTCCATTCAAAACTAAAAGGTACATGCCTAAACACTAGATCACATTTCCCACATAATTTCATTCAAATCATTTGACTCCAAGATACTGAGTTTTCGCATCGACAAGCGGAGTATAAGGACAGATTTATGATCACGATAAACTAATCAATTGGCATGGCAACCGGAGAGTTGTCTGCCCCTTGTATATATAGAGAAAATGAAGCTGTTCTAGATGACTTCTATACCAAAACTCGAAGATTTGTACGTGGAATTCCATTTACTTTGTTCGTACTCAGTCCGAAGATGGGTCCCACCGGTGAAACAGGTCGTAAGAATAAGCTACCGTTAATTAGATTGACATCAAATTTCAAATCTGCCTGAGCTTCTATAGGAAGATGGATCGCTTCGCTAGTTGTACCCACAAGAATAGAAAGATCTGTCTTCTCCCTAAGAAACGACAGTACGTTTGTCTGGTGTTGCCTGAGCTCATTATCAAGTGATTTCAAATATTCATAATTGAAGATACTTAACATCAAAGATTCCGGATATCTTTTTCGGGCCATTTCTATACTCCTCTCGATGAAGCTATACTGAGAGTTCTTTACGAGAGAATATTGGGTAGGATCAATATTCTGCTCGATTTCTGAGTCTTTGATGTCAGACCACAAGGTTCTGAAAATGTTATTGTCAGGGAAATATCCTAGATAGGATCTAAGAATCGCCATAATCGTCTCCGGAATAGCATGGCTAATTGGTTGGATAAGGACTGGATTATTTCTTTTTATGAAATTGGATATTGTTCTTGCAAGAAAGGTTGTTATCGCAGCCATGTGGATACTAGGATCAAATCTGAATACCACAATTCCCTTTCTGGGAAACCCTCCTTCTATAACTGCATCCAATTCGGGATATCCTGATCGAATCCGCCCAAGCCCTCCAAAAGAGTAAGACTTCAGCGAATTATCTTTTCGCCGAGGTATGTCGTTTTGTAAAACTAGGTTGTTAAGAACATATTCAGAAGGCTTGTAAGTTTGAAAGCTGGTAAAGATGCTATTATTAAGCGAAAAATTATATATCTGGTTTAATATTTTCACTCCTCTTAACTTGATCATTCTTATTTGTCGCAATCTGCATGAATCGTATGTAGATTGATCTAATTCCACGATACCATCAACTAAAAAGTCAAGTGTGCTGTACGAGGTATCCTCGCTTATAAAGATCAGTTTAGCACCTGCCCTTTCACGCCATGTTTGCAGGACTCGTTCATTATTTAGCCTAGCCTCCTTATCCATAAATGAAGCTATAGCATCCCAGCTATCGATAATTATTATGGGAGCCTTAACATCCATAAGCTCGTTGGTTATACGCTCAAATAACGATTCAGGTTCATCAAGGCGTGCATCTTCGAACATGGACATTTTGTACACCTGCTCTTCATGGTTAGAGGTGGGTTGGGGTTTTATTGCTTGAACAAAATGTTCCAACCATGGATAGTATGTAAAGAGCTGCTTAGGAGATACTCTTGTAGAAATATAGAAAAAATTGCTTGCCTGACCTAAGGTTTTGAGAATAGTCAATGAGAGAGTTGTTTTGCCAGTACCAGCCTTTCCCTTGATAAGAAGAGCATAAGTATCGCGTTTAACAAAGCGCTCTAATTCATCAGGGATTCGGTTTGATCTGGGGACAACACTATGCCTGAGAGGTTCATTCATCGGATATTAGGGAATAAGTAAGTCATGCTACTACAAAAACCATTTCAGCTGCTATGGTCACGTGATGTGTACAATGGTACACCGTCTAATTTTTCTTCAAATAAGGATAGCTTTAGGGTCACGTTCGGCTACCAAGGATCCAATCCTCTTTGGAATGAAATCGCATCAATTAGACCCTCGGCATAACCTACACTCAATACCGCTAGTTCATTTTTTCCCTGATTTAGAAATTTCTCGGCATCTTGAACATAATATTCCGCATTGTCGAGTACGGCGTTAATTCCTTTGTATTGTGTTGAATCTGTACGCAGTCGCTTTCTAAGCTCATTTATTGTCTTCTTAACGGAAGGAACATACTTTTCAACCATTCTTGTAGAAATTCTCGTAACACGCGAAGAGTTTTCAGTTGGCTCATCCAATATAGAAGTTATATTTGAAATCGCTTCCTGTTCTACGAAATGTAGTCGTCCAGGCACTATTAAGGAGTGAGGGCCAGTTCCGTAATTTGTTTCTAGAAGGGATCGAGCCTGACCTGAAATGATCTTTTTATCTGCTCTTCCAATTCTTGACGCAACAATTACGTAGGTCTCCTCCGTGAATGCCCGACTCCTTTGATCCTTTTCGACGTCCAACAACATCTTGATCGCATCATTAGGATCCAGAAAGAAAGGGGAAATGTTATCCTTTCTTTCGTTATATTCGGTCAATATTAGGGTATGATTTCCCAATAATAAATTATCAAACAATGTGTTGTAAACACTAATAGCTGACTGAGGTTCAGACATTATAGTCGAAGTCCTGCCAAACTTGTAAATCTGTAGCCCGCTCTCCCCGATCAGAGATGTGATCCCGGATGCAGAATGAATCACCTCAACCTTAATGCTTCTCTTTGTAGCTCGTAAGAATAATTCAATGTAAGTAGTAGCAATTAGAGGATCTCCATACACTATAATAGCTACTTCATTATTGCTGGCTTGCTCAAGGATATCACGACCATCTTCTACAAATAATCTTCCTACAACGTTCACAACATTATTATCATCGTGCTTGCAGTGGAGTCTCAATTCCATCAATTCACTTTCGGACAGATATCCTGTGAATCTCTCTATATAGATGAGCTTGCAGGTTTCTAGGATTGCTCGACCTTTCATACTCATCCCACCAAGGCCTTCTATCCCTAATCCGATTAACCATAACATTGTATTTTATACTTCACCGCGTATTCTCATGTTCCCTAATGCAAATCTTTCTTCAGATGATGTATCCTAGAGATGTGGAATAACGCCCTGGTATAAATTTCGATGCTCGATATATATTCTTGGATCTTTATTCTTTCATTCGCAGTATGGGATGAGTGAGGATCGCCCGGTCCGTATGTCACCGCGGGCATATTGAGGGCATTTCCTAGAATGTTCATATCTCCAGTACCGGTCTTGCGTATTAGTGAAGGTCTTACCTTGCATATGTCCATGATCGATAAGGAGAGTGCCCGCACCAGCACTGATCTAAATTCAGCCTCAAATGGCTCCGTCCGATCTTCGGTCCTGTATTTTATAACACTCCCATTAGATTTGGAAACCCTTCTTATCACAGAATCTAATCTCTCCAGAATTTCATCACAAGTGGTTCTCACAGGTATTCTGATGTCTATTGTAGCTTTGCATCGCTGCGGAGTGACATTGTGACTAGAGCCACCCTCTATTTCTGTGATCGCGCAGGTCACGGAATCAGATCCACCCGTTAGAGATTCCCTTCCGCATAATTCCCCCCTTAACTCATTCCACAGAGCGGAAATCTCCTCAATAGAATTCCTTGCCAGCCAAGGTGCACTTGCATGAGCGCTGTTCTTTACATCATATACAAGTCTCACCGCTAACCTCCCTTTATATGCAATAGTAATCTTGTCAATACCGCTGGGTTCACCGAAAATTGCATAATTCACGTTCAGGTTTGTAGAAACTAGATGCTTTATCCCTGTTGCATTTCCTTCTTCATCGACCACCGCAGCAAAGATTATTGTTCCACGCTGTTTAGGAAACTCCGACGCTGCGAGTAACATCGAGATTAGTGGTGCTTTCGCATCAGATGCTCCTCGACCATAGATATATCCATCTTGTATTCTGACTGGGATACTTCCAGGAACAGTGTCCATGTGACCGCAAAGGAGGATCCTTGGTTCTCCATTACCCTTGGTAGCAATCATGTTTCCTACACTGTCTATGTATGCTTCTTCAAATCCTAACTCATCAATGCATTTTTCCTTAAGCGAAATAGCAAGTGAGGACTCGGACCTGGATGGTGTATACTTTTCAAGAGAACCTTTTAGAAATTCTACCGCATAACCGTATGACACCAATTCTATCGATTTCTTGTTCCTGTTGAATATTCAACAGCAAGCGAGGGTATATCTACCCCAGTTACCCGTACCGTATTTTTGAACTCTGTGGTGCTATTAACTTCATGTACCATTAATCCTACCTCGTCGCTCTCCATCAGGTCCACTCCAACGATTTCTCCTCGAACTGCATCTGACGCTTTTAGGCATAGGTCTTCCAATTCGTTGGTAACTGTGCATGGTTCAGCCTTGCCTCCAAGGGCCATGTTAGTTTTCCATTCATCGTGTCCAGAATATCGATAGATGGCTGCTGCGACTCTGTTCCCAATTACTATCGCTCGGATATCTCTAGGTGGTCGTTTTACAAATTCTTCAAAGAAATAAATTCGATATAGTGGAAACATGTACTCTCTGCTTTCAATAACAGCTTCTGCAGCGTCTTTGTCACGTAGTAATCCTATCAATCTTCCCCAACTTCCTACAGTAGGCTTTATGACCACAGGATATCCGATTTCCTCTATTGCTGACAAAGCAGACTCCTCCGAGAAGGCCGTTATGGCCTTTGGTGTCTTGATGCCGTTCTTCCTCAAGGTCACGTGTGCAAATAGTTTATTGCCACAGATGTTCGATGTTTCAAACGAATTTATCACTCTATACCCCAGGCCTTCTAACATTGAAGTTGAATGGATACTCCTGAAATAGCTGACACAGCGTTGGATAACAGTACTATTGGATAATATATTATCTATTTTGTCTTCTAGTTTCAGAGATAATGCTTTACAATCTAACATAGTGACGTTTGTTCCTTTTTTCTTCGCTGCTTCGAATAGAGCCTTTTCTTCCCATCTGATGTTATCGTAAAGAATTGTGAGAGAAGTTGTAGGCGTAGTATTAATTTTCTCTTTGCTCACTGACCCCAGTCCTCACCGACAACTTGGGCCGGTTTGATGTCAAACCCTTTCTCACGTTTTAATAGTTCATAACTTGCACCACAATCTGCACAAGTCACTATCTCTCCTTCCATTGAATCTTCTGGAATCTTTACTTCAGCATCACATTCTGGACATTTTACCAATTTTCTTATCTTTCCTCAGTCTTAACTTTTGCAACAGCATCATTAAGTATCTTTCTCTCCAGCCTGTCATCTAAGTACAACTCGAGTACGTCTCCCATTCTAAGTTCCTTTAAGCCTCGAGCTAGTGTCTCAGCTTCTTTCTTACCTGTATTCAATCCTAAAAGCGACAGTAAATAGCCTGCCCCATTCTTGCCTGCCAATTCCCCGAAAACTATCTTACGTCTATTTCCAACCAATTTAGGATCAATTATCTCATAAGCGGCAGGATTTCTCAGGATCGCAGCAAGATGTGTTCCAGCCTTGTGTTTGTACGCACTGTCACCGACGACAGGTTTCGATTCAGGTGTTTCTAGATGTGTGTACTGGGATATCGTTCTGGAAAGGTCTTTTAACATGTGAAGTCTCAAGTCAGTTCTGCATTCGTATATGAAAGTCAATGCTACCGCAGTTTCTGCCAACGATGGAATGCCCGTTCTCTCCCCGAATCCGTCGATTGTAGTATGGATTTGATCAGCCCCTGCGTCACATCCAGACAATGCATTAGCTAATGCTAGTCCTACGTCATTGTGACAGTGAACGTCAAGAGAGGTCTTGGCTGCATCTATGTGGCCAAGAATCAATGTTACCATTTTGTGCATTCCTACAGGCCTCATGATGCCCACAGTGTCAGGAAGACTTATTCTTTCAATTCCTCTCTTACTCATTTCTACACACATTTCTACCAAAAAATCAGGGTCAGTTCTGCTTGCATCCTCCATTGTGAACCTCGATTTCATTCCGTGCGATTTAATATAATCTGCAACTTCTAGGGCTCGAATCTTAGCTTCCTCTCTTGAAATTTTTAGTTTGGAAGCCAAATGAACGTCAGATATGCCTAAATAAGTGGCCACCCATGTTGCGCCACAGTCTATTGCCCGATCTACATCAGTCTTAATCGCTCGGACATGGGCTACTATATCTGCCTTTAGTCCCTGCCTAATGATAGTCCTAGTAGCTTCATAGTGATCGTTGGAAACTACTGGGCTTATCTCTATCTGATCAACGCCAAAAGAATCAAGCATCCATGCAATCTGTATCCTCTGTTTGATAGTGAAAGATACCCCGGGATGCTGTTCTCCCTCTCTCAGAGTTGAGTCTAGAATTCGAATTCTTCGCGAGCTGAGACCCTTTGAATCATTGTAAAGATTCGCGAAATGGTTTGGATCATCTGATTTTAGTGACAACTAATAACAATAGGTTCATCTTTCGCACATGTTATAAACCTTTTCGCAACTGAATCGACTAATTACGTTGGTGGCAACAGCAATTCTCGATGGCCTATTACAGAATGTTGACTATAATCGCGAAGGAAATATTACTTAATGTCGATTTCAGATTCATCTAATAGTTTTTAAAATAATAACCGTGTTTGTGTCTGATACCCCTTCAGTTTTTCGAACTTCGTCGATACACTTGTTAATCTCAGATATAGAAGGTGCAGAAATAACAGCAGCTATGTCGTACTGTCCTGTAATCTCATAGATAACTTCTACACCCGCAAGCCCCATTAGTCTGCCGGAAACCAGCGAGGTGTCCGATGTTGAATTGACAGAAATCAGAGTGATGGCGCTTGTTTTATCACCACTATTTATTTCAACCGTAAATTTCTTGATGATTTCCCGGCTAGTTAGGTTCTTTACCCGTCTCCTGACCGCCGACTCTGATAGGCCAATTTCATTTGCTATTTCTACAAAGGCTCTTCTAGAATCTGACTGAAGGATCTTGATTATCTTGAGATCGATAGGATCCATGGACTCAAACAGATCTTTTTTCTTCCTCCAATGATAACAGCTTGTCTAAGGTCGCAACGAATTTCGACACCAGTTCCCTATCAATTAGCAATGGCGGTAGTAACCTGATGATATTTCTGCCTGAATACAACATCAGAATACCATTTGAAATCCCGTCCATAAGTATATTTCTCACATCAAATCTCAATTCTAATGCAAGCATCAATCCTAATCCCCTTACTTCTCTGACTATTTTGTGTTTTTCTTTTAGCTGAACCAATAAATCCTTGAAATAGTGTCCAGTATCTGCCGAGTTCTGGATCAATCCGTCGAGAACCAGGGCATCAATTGATGCACTTGCAGCAGCGCAACCTAGTGGATTACCAGCAAACGTCGAAGAATGTTCACCAATTTTCATACTCTCCATTATTTCGGGTCTTGTTATGGTTAATCCCATAGGAAACCCTCCTGCTATACCTTTCGCGACGCAGACTACGTCGGGAATAGTATTCCAATTCTCAGCTGCCCACATTTTGCCCGTTCTACCAAAACCCGATTGTATTTCATCGAAAATCAAGACGAGAGAATGTCTCGAACAAATCTCCCTGACCTCTTGAATAAATCCCGGTGGAGGCACTATTATTCCGCTTTCGCCTTGCACAGGTTCCAAAATGACAGTTCCAGTCTTATCATCTATCGAGTCTATCAGTTTGCGAGGATTTCCATAAGGAACAAACTTAATGTGGTCCAGCAATGGCTCAAAGGGCCTTCTATATTTTTCGCTAGAGGTCACGGATAAAGCACCAAAAGTTTTTCCATGATAGCCTCCATTCATCGAAATTACTCCCGGCTTTCCACTATACTTTCGTGAGAACTTGAGTGCTGTTTCAACCGCTTCTGCGCCTGAATTTGAGAAAAATATCTTGTCAAGGCCAGATGGGACTAC
>JAATVS010000217.1 GCA_014523695.1 Nitrososphaerales archaeon TH5895 | reverse complement strand
GTTGATAAAATACTCTTTTGATTTTTCAGTGTCGACATAATTTTCGAGGTCTCTGTAATATAGCAGGCCACCATTTGCGGATATCAGCGGATTGTACACTTTTCTCTGCACTCCGTGATAATTGCTTATCATTACACCATTCTCATCAGGCTCTGGTTCTGCAAGCAAGAAAAAAAATGATCTGAAATTCCCAGATCCAGCCAAAATTAGTGTTAGTAAAATGACAATGTGAAAGTATTTTAGCACAATTAGCATGCCTTATTATTATTTCAATCCGTAAATCCTAATCGCATTCAACCTTTTATTACCTCTCGACTATTGTATAAGATAGCCGATAATCGCAATTGGTGTCTACGGTATCAAATAAATCCCCTACTTCACCAGTAGATTCTGAACAATCATAGTGATCGCCAATCCCAAAACTATTCCTAACATCAAATTCTCTAGCAATTATGCCTATTGCATCGTTTCTATCATATGTTGTTAAGAGTTGAACAGAGTCTTCAACTTTATCTTTGTATTCAGGTAGAGGGGCTTCAATGTCTAAAATTCCTGAAATGTCAAATAACACTGCCTCACTAGTACCGTCTCCCCCTCCATAGACCGTAGATTGATTATTTTTGTTTCTGCCACCAATATCGCCGTCATCCATCTCTGCACCAACAGTTGCAATTCGCAAACTACCCTTTTCTGGAACCTCTATGGTAACCGATTTGTCATTGAAAACAATTACCTGCCCACTTTCTATGCGATCTAGTCCTGAGTTATCTGATAGTTGGACTCTTTTGTTATTTACGTAACCATCTAGTTTCCATTCTGCTGGAAACAAAATATCATGGTCATCGTTAACGAAAATAGAGTTAAAAGTTACATTCAATTTTCGAATAGAGTCTTCTGACGCATCTACCAATGAGGAATTGTTTTCTCTGTCCAAAGATTTCTTCGAAACTGAGTGAGTTGTATTATTAATGAAGGTCTTGTTCTGTTGGAGTTCGGCTAAGCTCTGATTATTATTATTGTTGTTGTTGTTATTATTGTTATTATCCCGCTCATAATTGGCTCCCGCAGTCTCATCCTCCGCAAAAATTTCTGGAGGTATAGAATTTGAAGCACTGTCACTGATCTTGGAACTACCAAAGCCTGAAACATTATCGGAACTTGGAAGGCCCGTCTCCAATAGGAGGAGATCTTCGTCCACATTATTTAGGTGCTGTAGCGCTTCTATCAGATCTCCTTTTTGCAATGCTAATCTGACTTCCATCATGTTTTCTCGTATTTCTTCCAAGTCTTCAGTTTTGAGTGAGGCCTGTTGATTAGCCAAGATGCTTTTCCCATTTGACACGAGGATAACACCCCAAAGTAGGATGCTAAATGCAATAATGATACACTTCATTACAAGCCGTATTGACAATTTTTTTCTACCTTTCTATACAGACAAAAGATGAATAATTGTCTTGCTAATGGTCACCAAAAAAATGTGTGAATAGGAAAGGACACTCTTTGGTACCAAAAGTAAAAAGACATTTCTAATTTCCCTTCCATGTCCCCTAGGTCCCCTTTCTTCCTCAAAAAAACCGTGAAAGAATCAAGAAGTATAGACACTGGTGGCACTCCCAGTTCAACCATTATAATTCCAACTAACCTGATAATCTTCTTTTAAGCCAAACTGACAGTACAAAATTACAATTTATTCTGTCAGTGTTATAGAGAATATTCCTTTATCCTCCCGCCGTCAGATCATGTGACGCTCAGAATGCTACTGCGTATATACCTTCTATTAGTAACAAAGCCACTATTGATTGGTAGAATCAACGAAGTACATAGTCTCTATCACCTTTCTTATCTCCTCTAAATTTCTTATAAACTCTTCATAACTATCAGCTATGTAGGAAATTTCGTAGATTTTCTCTCCCCTTATCAGCAATATTGACATGCCGTATCTTTTGGTTTTGTCATCAATGCGGAAGGAATAATCAAGGACCCAGTATGGATACCCATCAATACTTTCATTTGACTGTGAGTTTTCCGTCATATGGAGATAATAATCAGAAAAGAGTTGCCTGAAATCATAAGATCTGATCTTTGCATATTCTTTTAGAGTCAAATTAGGATATGGCGATCTAAGTGATACAATAGAAAGGTTAGGATTTATTAATCCACTATCTCCGGCTAAAATCCCTTCATTTCCTTGTTTTGAATGGTCGTTATCATTGACAATGTCAATTGACACCACACCGTCAAAATCCTTTATAAAAACAGGATCGAATCCTGCTTCAAACATAATCCAATTGGCAGGGTATTGGAATGATAGGCCCAAGTTAATACCATCAAAGGTTTCATAAGATGAAGATGATGAAAAACCCACAGATCCAGGACTTGATGTACTCAATACTTCTGGCTGTGAAAAAAATGTAAACGAGATCCCTGTTACAAGGAAAACACATGAACCAATTAACTTTATCATCAGATTAACTTGCATTTTTGCACCTAATCGTAGAACATGTCGTTCGTGCTTCTATTTCTTATCATTCTACATTCTGTTC
>JAATVS010000216.1 GCA_014523695.1 Nitrososphaerales archaeon TH5895 | reverse complement strand
CAGAGGCTGGAGACACTTGAAGTAGGAAATCATGTGATTGCAGTTTATGCTACCAAGGAAGAAAAATTTAATGAAGCCTTTGCCTTTCTAAAAGAGGGCCTACAAAGAAATGAGGTGATTGTTCTCACAACAACCGACCTTTCAAAAGATGAAATACGGGCCAGGATGAGTTATGAATGGAGAGTTAATGTTTCAGAACTTGAATCTAAAGGCATTATTATCATTAAAACCACTGAAGAAATGTATTTCCCTGATGGTATACCAAATATTCAGCGAACAATTGCGTTATGGTCTACTTTAGTAGAAAACTCACTTAACAAAGGCAAAAGGGGCTTGCGAGTAGTTGGTGATATGGCAGCATTTTTTAGGAATGGGTTTACCAAAGAATTGCTCGAATATGAATCATGTTTGGAACAAAGGTTTAACTTTCCAGCTATTGGTATATGTGCATATGATTCTACGGATATCGATAACATGACATCAGAGCAAATAAGACAACTTCGAGAGCATCATAGCCCAGTCTGGATGCGCTATTAATAGCATATCAATATGAATAGTATCTAGAGATATGAGAGAAAAAATCCCCCCTTAGTGCACATAATACTTTTATTATTAAGATGCTGGAAAAATCATCCCAAATGTAGTTCCTTTAGTATAGTCCTTGTATACTCTATCTCCAACCCAAACCTTTCCATTGTATCTCTCAACTAATGCTCTTACTATAGACAGACCTAATCCTCCACCTTTTGCTTTAGAATAGAAACGCTCGAATAACTCTTTTTTAATCGAATCTGGTATACCCGTACCATTATCAGATATAGTTATCATCCAATACTTTGTTCCGCCAATAAAATAATCGTTTATAATCACATCAATTTTTACCTCTGATAAATCTGTGTATTTTACGGTATTCGAAAACAAGTTTATGAAAATTTCATCAAGCAAGTCTTCAGCCATTATATTTATATTCACAGGATCTCCGTCGTGCACTATACTTAATGTAATTTTTTTACCGTGAGGATTATTGTTATATAAAGTTCGTTCTACTGTAGAATACGCACTGTTGATTGCGTCAGGAACGTTCCTTGATATTAATTTTAAATCCTTTTGTCTATACAGTCGTTCTAGTCTGCGTATGTTGTCGACAAATGACTGACTCCTCGTAAGAGCAGTTTTAGCAGTATTAAGAAGCGAAGAAATTTTTTCGCCATCTTGTGGCGAAACATTTGTTTTATTTTTCTTAACAAGAGAAATTACAAGTCCTAAACTACCTTGTATTATTTGATGATAATTTCCTATATCGTGTGTGATTAAATCGACTAAAAGCTCAGAGTGCTTTTTCTCTTTTATAATTTTCTCATAATTATCTTTTTCTTCCCATATGACCTCAAAAGTTGAAACAGCGTTATTGACTAAAGAGATGTTCTTTGAATATACCCAATCATCAATAGAAAAAATATTATCTTCTTTTTTTCTATCCTCAATATCATGTTTATTATTTTTGTCATCTTGTAGTGCATTAATTGAAAAAGAACAAATATCTTGCTTATCTCTTATAAACACTAATGAACTTGCTTCTGTTATTGGCGATGATAATTTTATAGATTTATAACCGATAAAAGGAACCAACTTTTTTATTGTCTCGATGGTATTTTCATCAAAAGTGCATAACAACCTGATAATGACATTTTTACCAAGTCTCTGTGTTATCAGATAGTCAATCACTTTATTATTGGATAGATATTGTAAGGATGACGATTGAGGCAACATTATATCCAGCTCGGATTCAACTGAACGAATAAATTCAAATAACGCATCAAGGAATCCTTTGTTTATTATTGGCTGGTTTTTACTAGAACCTTTCGCATTATACACTTTTCAAATCTACTCTCCTAACTAGTTCGAATAATTGCTATCAAAGAATTCGGTAAGATTATAAATATGTAATGATCGCCTCATACTTTTCGAATATTATGGATGATTATTAGCATTATTATTAATAAATTCATTCAATTATTACTGATATGGTAGATTTTGTACAGGAATAGAAGATATATTTTAACTGAGTCAGTACGGGATTTCTTTCCAAGTTGTATCGTCTAGAAAAACAAGAAATGTATTGGGAACGTGAAGTAATTACTGATATAGGATGGAAATAAAGAAAAAAAGACAAAGAGTGTCTTATTGTTAGACCTCATTCACACTTACGAAGTAACCACTTGAAGTACTATGTGTTAATACTCTTTCATGGTTGTACGCATGCGTGATTGCTTCGTCTTCTTCGGAAAATCGCTCTCGTATCCCACAAGGGAGACAAGTTACTTCATACATATGTGCTCTTAAAATACACCTTTTCAATATTATATACAAATTCCATGTATTTAAGTTCTATGCCCAGTCTAGGACCCGCGAAATTCACTCTCTTGTATAAGAGTATTGCCCGAGGTTCACTATTTAGTGCTATTAATCACTCTACTCAAATCCCAAGAATTAATCCTACTTAAGTAAGTCTAGCGCCATTAGATTCAGACGTAGTACGTGGGACTTTCTCGAAGTCTGCTAGCCGTGCCAGTCTCAGAGGCAACCCATCCTCTATTGATATGTCGCTCTGATATTGGTAAGGCGATAAGGATTCATTCTCATGCTCTAATAATATGAAAACTCTATCTTGTGAAGTTTCTGCTTCGAGTATGGGGAATATGGGGGAGTATGGGCCCTACTAATTGAATTTCTGCTGTCGTAAGGCTGTCAATAAGTCCTGATTGATTATCAATAAGAATTCTTTGTCCCGATTCAGAACTGCGATAAATTTTAGCGGACGAGTGATGTTGTGATTGGCAATAGCAAATACTAGTACAACCAGCACAGAATATAAGTTCCTAAATATGTCCCATACACCTGTCGGATCCAAAAACTTTCTAGAAAGTACGTATCAAACAGATTG
>JAATVS010000215.1 GCA_014523695.1 Nitrososphaerales archaeon TH5895 | reverse complement strand
AATGTACCATTGATGGGCGACATATAAATCAATATATCTGCAGATGGTGCACGTAGTCAAGATTTTGTGGGTGTCTAGATAAACGCGCGTAAAGATGATCGGCAATGAAATCGCAATAATCAATTTAACAAAAAAATGAGCTCAGATAACGCAACTGGTGGGGACTGAATCGCTCTTCGTAAACCAGAAGTAATTATGATTGTTTCACTTTAGAAATCTATTCGTGACATCTGAGTTGATGCATTAAACACGAATGCAAAATCATTAAGAATGCTGTTTAGTATCGATTAATTTCGAGGAAAGAATAATCTCTAACTACGGTACAATGAAGTGCGACAAATCAAAATCGTATGCTTAATAAGATTGTAGGGGTTAGGTGTCTTCACATTGAAACATAACCCAACAGTAATAGTGATTGGAGCCGCACTCTTAGCCATAGGAGTTGGATTTATCCTAATGGCGGCACCATTTGAGAGCAATCACGCTGCAGCATACCCAATGGATCAACGAGGTGATCACAGCTACGGCATGATGGAACCTGGTCACTACGCCGCAGGTACAATAGCCAGCATTCAAAACGATGAAAACGGGAATCCTTCTTGGATATTATCCGGCTACTGGAAAGCGAGCTTAACTAAAGGAGAAGCAGGAGAATATGGAAATCAAAGCACCCCAGCTTCAAACTCAACCTCAGCTATGGGTAAAGATATGTCACAGAACGGTAAATTCGTAGCATCTTTTGATATGGTAAGGACTAATGGCTCTGCATTGCATCAGCATCAGATAGACAACTTTATTTTGACTGAAATGTCCATGCCCGATAACAAAACCGCCGTATTCAACGGAACCTCGACGATTACTATGAAAGACGGACCAGTTTCTAATGTCCCGACATCAGTTACCGACATGGGGAACAATGTGGTAAGTATCTATCTAGACCCAGCTGCAGTCAGTAATCACTTTGGAGATACACCAATATACGGAACAATTACGAAGTCAGTCCAAATAATAAAGTAGACAAATAGCCAAGTCAGATCTTCTGACGGAACGTCCAAACCTTTCTTTTTTTATACTATTTATGGTGTTGACACTAATCTACCATGGTAAATCGTCTAGAACTCAATCGATCATTGGATCTACATTAAGTCAAGATAGCTTTTCAAAGATGTCACACACACGATAACCTATCGGGAGATGAGAGAGTAAAGATAAAGAACTGCTTATTTCACTCCAAATAAAAATTCTTAAAATATGATATTGCTACCTTATCTGCTAATGATCATGTCGTTTCCGTAGTATTGGGTTCAATTACCTGAAAAAAATGCTAATAGGTGAATGTGTACTAGATCTTGCAGTTTACAAGTGATAGTAAGAGTATATTTTTGCAGGGAACCTGAAGCTGATTTACTTATCAGAAATAACAGTATCAGCTTCCAAGCGCTATCGACAGTATATGATCTTGTTTGGGAATCTGAGTTTAAGAATGTATTAAATGTTGGAAGGATTTGGTTGATATTCAAACAGCAAAGAAAACCATTTGGGAAGCCCCTAAGAAGAAAGAGAACACACGATAGAATCTCACCAGGAGACATAATCGGGATAGGACAAGACCACTATGTTGTTAACGAGATTGGAGCTAGAAGAGTGACATTATCTGATTGAGGGAAACAGCATGAATAATGCAATGTCAATTCTATGCTGCTCACGTGATCAAGGTGGAACTTACGAAAGCTGAGGAATGGCCATACGGCTTGCTCGTCGGTGTAACAAAACAGATAGGAAGATCGAACCAGCTGCAATCACTGTCGCTGTAGAGAATATCATCACGAACGCGAAATCAGAGGGATAGGACCTTGATAGTACACCTATATCTATTACAGTCTGACTTGATTGCATATACATAGCCGCAAGAGCAGGTCCTATAGCGCTCCCTATTATCCTCACTAGGGTTGCAATACCAAGGGATATGCCTGTATATTCTTTTGGAGTGGCAAGTATTATTACGTTCATTGCCCCAATAGCCGCGAAAGACAATCCAGTAGCAAGAACACCAAGGTTAATTGAAATTGCAGTTGGACTGTCATGGAAGAATACAAGTCCTAAAAAGCTAACTGTAATAATCGAAGTTCCAACTATTACCGGTCTTAAGGAACCTAACCTTGAAATTATAAGACCAGAAGTCGGCCCGAATACCAAAAATACTAATGCAAATGGTAACTGAATAGTTCCAGCGTCGACGACGTCAGCTCCGAAACCTATTGGCTCGGGATTTCTCACTAGTATTGGTATGGTTTGAAACACCATAAAATTTGATAGCCCTACGATTAGGATTATTAGAATTGATGGCAGTATCGCTTTATTTCCTAAAAGTCGCAAATCGATAAGTGGATAACTCTCTCTTTTCTCAATAAGCAAGAATAGAAGAAAGGAAATAACAGCTACTATCGCTATACATATAATCGTGCCATAGGCTGACATAATGCCAACATATGAATTGTTTGCAGTGCCTAAACCACTAGAGGTTTCAATTAAGGTTAGGCATAGCAAAAATGAAGTTATAGAAACTGCGAGAGCTACTGCTCCTTTAATATCAAGTTGTAATCTTCTTCTCCCTTTCTCATCAAAGTTGGTTACAGGAACCAAACTAGATTCCTTACCTCTGCTATTGGAGTACTTTATTGGCGCTGGATCAATTTGCTGATTCTCTCCAATGTGTACGAATCTCCAAATGGTAATTAATAGTAGAATGGCGATTGGGATTATCGTGAAAAAAGTCGCTTGCCACCCAAAATTCTCTACAATTAATGCTCCTGCTGAAAGCCCTACTGCCGCCCCTGCTGCGAACATTGAACTTATGATTCCCTGACCTATTGAAATTTTTTCCCTTGGAAATTGATCTCTTATTATACCAAATGCGATGGGAAACATCCCCATTCCGATTCCTTGAATAGCCCTAACGAGTAGCAATGTGTAAATGTTTGAGGCAAACCCTGCGAATGAGACTCCTATTGCATAAATTAGCATTACTAATAAGAGAACCTTCTTTTTTCCGTACACGTCAGACAGTTTACCGACTATGGGGGTGGCGACCGCTCCACTGATTAAATAGGTCGTCAGGATCCAGGAAGAAGTTCCGTAAGAGACATTAAAGTCATTTATTAGATCAGGAATAGCAGGAATCAACATGGTCTCTACGTACATCACCATGGTAGCAATGGAGCTTAGAATTACTAGCAACTTCCAGGCCTTACGAGGTATCGCAGTTCCGCCACGACTGGCCAGGGGTTTAGAATCCTCTTTAGTTGGCAATCCTTCGTTTCGTCTATTTTGATTTTGTTTACTCTTTAGCGGGTTCTGCATCTTGCAATAATGCTCTGTACATCAGACCTGCCGCTGCTGCTGTGCGGCCGTTGTTTCTTGTAATCTTTGTTTTCGACTAACCATTCCTGCAATGGTTGCAGGGGTTTTATTGGATAGTTCCAGATTTGCCTGTAGATTAATCCACATTTTTTCCAATACCTCCTTCATAATCTGTACGTTGTCATCTGGAAGACCTGCCAATGCTATGGTGAGCACTTTAGAGGCACACTCAAGGGTAGTCTCCCAAATTTCGAATGTCCTCTTAGCGCGAAAGATTCTGTTGTTTCTTCTATCATTGCGGTCAACTCTCCTTTCAATAAAACCATCCTTCTGCAACTTGTCAAGAATAGGTATCAGGGTAGGTGCTTCCAACCCAAGACCTTCTGCGATTTCCTTTTGTGAGAGGCCATCATGGGTTTTTGTTAGCAAAACAAGTACTCTCCACTGGGCAAAGGTAATACCGACTCTATTTCTTAGCCTTATATCTAAAGAACGTGAAAGAGATCTTGCAGTCCTGTTTATGATGAACCCAGGATTAGTTTCATAATCAAAAGTTGACATAGGGTACTAATCCTTAGTACCCTAATCATTAGATTTAAATCTTTACCCTGTTTGCGACAGGCAAGCAAATCATTCAGCTAATCGACACCACCAAATCGAGTTAATGCCACCAGATAGAATCAAAGTATAGGCTAACAGGAGTCTGGTAAATCATTAATATAAATCCCATGTAAGACTAAGTGAGTCACACTCAAAAAGAAAATAAAATAAATATTTGCTTCATCGCTACCTGATCATCCTAATTTCTAAATTATAATTCGGATGTTTACAGCGTTAAGAATGAATCTATTACCAAACTTATTGATCTGGCAAATTCTCTGGCAATTGGAGACTACCAAACCTTGCTAGCTTAATTCACAAGCATCTATTAATGGAGGCTATTATCCTATGATACGAAGTGTTGGACATTTCGACCATATGTGATTCTAAGTAGACGCAAAGGAATTTGTCTGCAGTTTCAGTAATTGGGATGAAGCCCAATTTAATATTGCTAGCAACGTCCAAGACATAAAATTCGTTGATCTCGTAAATCCGAATGGCACCCTCCCGATCGGCTGTGTTATTATCATAGATCGAAGTACTGGATTTCATATCAAAAAAATGCCTCTTTATTATTTCATTTAACATTGGTGCGAGATGTTTGAAATATATGCTAACGACAACTTTATTCTCATAGTCACCAATATAACAAAGTAATCGTCGTCTGTTGGTATCGGCATTCTTCTTTTCATGACCGAGCAAAAGTTTGCCATTACTGTCCACTATCCCCGCAAAACTCACTTTCTTGCTAACAGATAAAGCACTTATGCAGACTTCATGAAGGAAATCTCGCTCATGCATTTGCTAAGGCAAGGGTATTACTATCCCATGTTAAATATTAACTATTTGGTAATCTTTTGGCAGTAGAATCCTACAAACATTAAAATATACCCTAACGTTTATCATCTTTTTAAGTGTATTAATGAATTATTTTTATAAACTTGATGTTAATTTTTCCGTACTTCATATCGGGACGGCAAGAAATTATCTAAAATTAATTGTCAGTGCCTTCCGAACGTGACCCTAAGCTTCTTGCATTAACAATATATTGTATCGACATATGTAACATGATTAATAAATGAAAATTACTGACGTATGGGGTGAGCAATCAGAGCCAATCTGTACCTATTATCGTTGTAAACACAAATTTTCTGAACATGGTAGTAATCACTGCCGGTGTAAGCACCCGCAGAACGCTATTATTGGCGCAGTTGGTTAGTAGGAAATGCGATATTGAAGACGTTTGGCATGCCCAAATAACAGTATGCACAGATCAAGCAACAGTGAGGATCATCAAAAATCACTGAAAATTGAGAATGATCCGATATTTTTAATTAAATGCAGCTGAAGGCGAGCGCTTCAAGATATTTATCACATAAATTTTAACGAATCTAGCATTGACTGTATGATAGGAAGGTATGATTCATATTTTTCGGGGTAGGCTTTGTATGTGATTACGTAGACCAGATTTTCAGGCTTTACAACTATCTGCATTGCTGTCCTTTTTGCATCGTTATCATCTGTCGCACTAAAAGAAATCTCGTAAGAATCAATGCTATTTAGCTTCGACTGACTAGAGCTCAAGAGGGTAAAATCCCGAGTATTTTGTTCAAGATCAGTGATTATTTCTTTTGCTATTGAATCTAGTGTGGCATCTACGGATGAAATATTGTGTGCCTTTATGCCCAACCCAGCTGGGAAGGAAGGCGAATTACTTTCGCGTGGAGCTATGAATGTGACCTGATCCTGACCAATTTTTGATCTCTCCCAATTGCTAGGATATTTGATAGCTAACCCGAGACCCCGATCATCAAAGGTAACCATATTATCGGCCAAAGGAGGAGTGTGAAAAAAAGCCAAAACATCAGGACCAGCGGAATAAGCACTGGAGACCAGGATAAAAACAATCAAAACATAGAAAATAGTTCTTTGAAAACGTTGACCGCCTTCAGACCAATTAAATCCAACCATTTCGATCGATAAGATCCGTCCTAATGGAGATTTCCTTATATTAACACTGTACTATCCAAAACATAGTTCGCTCTTCCTTAATTACCTATTACTTAAGGTTGCATAAAATGAGGATACCGAAAAGTCAGAGCAGGAAACATAGTGAATATGTACCTTTTCGAAGCCACTCCTTTACGAGACCAAAAATACCTCCTTTCTCGTCTCATACAAAGAAGTAAGTACATTTGCGGATTGATTTGGCAAAAATTATTCCTCCTTGATTCCGTCAGATTGATTTATAAGGACTAGGAAAATGTTAAGTATTTTCTCCTCCAACAAAAGAATCCATGTCTAAATCCCAGACCCCCGTATTCGAATGGCAGATAAAGGATAAAATAAAGGAAACTCCCGATTCCTATACTTATGTATTT